>NZ_DASYDG010000029.1:0-4081 GCF_036499745.1 Pinirhizobacter sp. | reverse complement strand
CGCTTTACCCGGCACGTACCAGTCTTCAGGCCAACCGTCGTTCGGCGCGGAAACGCGCGCACCGTGCACGTGGGTGACGGTGCGAACGTCGGGTTTGGATTTCTCCGCGCCATGAATACCGTGATCGATAGGCAGGAAATGCCGGGTGGGAAGCTCGTTGGCCCATTCCACCAGTACCGGCTCGCCACGGCGCGTCACGATCGTGGGGCCCGGCGTGGACCCTGCGTAACCCCATTGCGGTGTCGGCGGCAGATCCCGGTGCACCCTGGCACTGAATGCCTGCATCGGGATGCGGTAGAGCGGCAGCTGCCGGCCTGCGAACGCGGCGTGGGTACGCTTGCCTGTGGGCAAGGCGATCGGCGGTACCGGCAGGGCGTCGACGAACTTTGCCATGGTCACCGGGTTCACCAGCGGCACGTTCGGCGCGGCCAGGGCGGGCATGGCCATCCGTTGCTTCATCGGCATGGCCATCGGCGTATCCATCGCCTGGGCCACGCGCCATGGTTCGACGAAAACGCATGCACCGGCGAATCCGCCGGCAACGCCCAGGAAACGGCGTCGGGAAGTATCCATGGGAAGTTATCGCTGATTGCCTGTCGTGCGGGCCACCGTAGGTCGGCTGGATGACAAGGATGTTTCAATCCGGGTCATTACACATGTTCCTTCATGTGGCAGCGGCAAGCGTCTCATCGAGATTGGAAGGCATGGCCATTCCGACTCGGTGGCAGCGTTCTATGCTGAGATGAAGAACACTTGCACCGCACGTCGCGCTCTTTTCGTGTGCGTTATTTCAGGCGATAGGGTGCTCGTCGTCTTGGACGATGCGGAGAGTACCCACTTTCAGTTCTCTTACGAAAAATATCTTGGGCTCAAAGGGCTTTCAGATAAGGACCGAGAACACATAGCCGCTGGTGAGGAGACCACGGTTGATCGAACGCGCCGTCTCTTCTATGTGAGCTGCACTAGGGCATTGAGAGACCTAGCGGTCGTCCTCTTCACGGCGGATCCCGAAAGAGCTGAGGCGCACGTGCGTCAACTTAACCTGTTTGAGGATGGCGCCATTCACACAAACGCCGTCTTCGAGGGGATGTAGCCCTAGAAGCACTTAGCCAGGCTGTTCAGCCGTAAAAAGGCAGAAAATATCATTCTGGATTGCACCCTATCGTGTCAATCCGGCCATTTTATGCGCCGGTGGCTACCAGCAGAAGCGCATAACGAGAAACCGTTGGTGGGCCCACCAGGACTCGAACCTGGAACCAAAGGATTATGAGTCCTCTGCTCTAACCATTGAGCTATAGGCCCGTGCGGGGCGGCCAAGTGTAACCAATGGATGTCCGTTCGACGATGGGCGCACATCCATGTGGCATGGCAAGGTGGCGTGACTAGGCGCGTTATCGGATGGTCGACAGTTCAGCAGGCCCCCCCTCATGCTTGACGGGTTTCCAACAGCAAGGGGGTTCCATGAAGAAGATTCTGATTTCCGCAGCACTGGCCGTCGCGGCCCTGGCGTTGCCGGCACTGTCGATGGCGCAATCGCGTCGCGTGGTTGTCGTGCATCACCCGGTGCACCACCGCGTGTATCACCCGGTTCACCATCGCCACGTTTACCACCGCCCGCCGCCGCGTCGTTACCACCACCAGCATCACCCGGTCGTGGTTATCCATCGCTGAGTCGTAGCTACGGCTTTTAAGAAGACGCCCGCTCTAGCGCGCGTTTTTTCAGCCCAGGCTCATCAACGCCTCCCATAAATCCACGGATGCCGTGGACAGCTTCCGAGAGTGGACCGCACACGTTTTCCTATACATACACGTTAAAGTATCACTACTATGACACCTAGTTCGCGTTGTTATGATACAAGAGTGTGCATATGACCGATGTCGCCAATCTTGAGATCTACCTGGACGGCGCCTGGTGCGCTGTTGCCTCGGTCCGTGTCCTTGGTGCTGCCGAGCGCGGCTGGGAAGCCGGAACGGACGTGGGGTATAGCGCCGGCTATGCACTCGACAACGAAGGCCGGACGGATGCCGCGGCGTTAAGCGTCAATCTGCCTGTCTCGTTGGAATCCACCAGAGGGGAGACCTGGCCGCCGTTCCTCGCCGATATGCTTCCCCAGGGTTTCGGCAGGCAGGAACTGTTGCGACAGCTTGGTATGCCGGAGACATCGGCGGCTTCGGCTGACTGGCGCTTACTGCTCGCTGGCGCGGGCAATCCCATTGGCAACATTCGCGTACGCGAGGCAGCTGTTCGCCTGGAGGAACATGCGCTCCGCGATCGCCGGGGCTTCACTGAAGGCGAGGTCGTCGAACGCGGCGACGCGTTCACCGAGCACTTGGTAAGGCACGGCCTGTTCGTTGCCGGGTCCTCGGGCGTGCAGGGAGAGTGGCCGAAGCTTCTTCTGGCGGAAGGGCACGACGGCCTCTACTACCTCGATCATGCACTCCCTGACGAGGACGTCGCCGCTCACTGGCTCGTCAAGTTCTCCCGAGGGCCGAGCACCGCTTTGGCGACCATTCTTCGCCTTGAGGCACCGTACATGGAGCTGGCGAGACATCTCGGTCTGGACGTCTACGGAAGAATGCGAGGCGGCCCGAGAACATTGTTCATTCCCCGGTTCGATCGGGCAGTTACCACGGCAGGCGTCCTCCGTTATGCGCAGGAGAGCATTGCGTCACTGTGTGGTCTGGCAGGCTTCGGGCTCGCGCCGTCACACAATGTCGCCCTCCGGCGCCTCGCGGCAGTGTGTTCGCACCGGGAGCGCGATGTCGTCGAGTACGTGCGCCGCGATGTTGCCAACATCGCACTGGGCAATAAGGACAACCACGCGCGCAATACGGCTATCCAGCGGCGCGCGGATGGCTATGTCGGGCTGACGCCGCTCTTTGACTTTGTTCCGATGATGCTGCATCCCGACGGCATCGCTCGCCGTATGCGCTGGGAGAGTGACGATGGTGGTGCACCGCGCTGGGCGAGCGTTATTCGGCAGGCGGTGGACGCGACGGGTATCGAAGCGGCCGCATTGACCCGCGCGCTCATCGAGATGGTGGGGCCGCTACGCCGCCTGCGTCAGCGGGCCCTGGAGATCGGTGTCGACGAGGCGATCATGGATATGCAACGTGCGTCCATCGACGATATCGTCTCCCAGATCGAGGCCCTCTGAGCGTGGACAAGCGCTTCAAAACGTTAACGACCGCCGAAGAGCTCGACATGCGTCGGGCCCTTCTGGACGACATCGAATCACATCCGGGGCGTCCGGTCCCCGAAGTGATTCGTCTCATACGGACGACGCTTCGCTTCACCATCGCCGAATACGCAAAGTTGTGTGGCGTATCGGCGCGCGGCCTTCAGGACATCGAACGTGGCATCAAAAGTCCGACGTTGGAAACCGTAGCGAAGCTGCTGCGCCCGCTGGGTTTGCGGGTAGGCGTCGTGACGCGTGATGCGGTGGCGCGTGCGGAGGCGGCCGCGAAAGCGCGCGAAAGTTGAGGGCGCCTTAGGCCTTTGCGCAGGGTCAGGACCGCAGCGGCTTCCCGCAGCTCCCATAGAAGCGATCCCCTGGTTCCACGGCCAGGCTACACGCGGGACCGGTGGGCGGAGCAGCCGTCACCGGCTCCGCCCAGCCGTGTCGCATGGGGTCCGGTTTCCTTAGGAGCATGAGCGTGCGAGAAGGCCGATCACAACGACGGCCGCGAGGACGACGAGTCCTCCCGCCTTGCTCGACCTCCGCCGCGGCCTGTATTCGCTCGTCGGTCTCAGCGGAGTTATCGGTGCAGGATGCGTCTGCAGCCACTTCGCATGACATGCGCCGCAGAAGAGGCGCGTCTTGCCGATACGCCACGCGTCGATGGTTCGTTGCGTGTGCGGGGTGAGCGCCTTGCAACGCCAGCAGTTGAAGAACCGTTCCTTTGGGGATCGGGGGCTTGAGTTCGTGAGGGCGAAGACGATCGTGCCCAGGACGATGATTCCCAGGATCACGCCGACTACGTCTTTGGTCGACAGGCTGTCCATTTCGCCATTCCCTTTTGCTGTGGGGATTAGAGCGCAGGTGTTGGGGCGGCTGCTACCGTACATCCGCGGGAGCCG
>NZ_DASYDG010000028.1:0-81592 GCF_036499745.1 Pinirhizobacter sp. | reverse complement strand
CGTCAAGCGCATAATGATCGGTAACGCCGGAGATGCGGCTATGCACATCGGCGCCACCCAATTCCTCGGCCGTGACGATCTCGCCGGTCGCGGCCTTCACCAAAGGGGGGCCGCCGAGAAAGATCGTGCCCTGGCCCTTGACAATGATCGACTCGTCGGACATCGCCGGCACATAGGCGCCCCCCGCCGTGCACGAGCCCATGACGATCGCGATCTGCGGCACGCCAAGCGACGAGAGATTGGCCTGGTTATAGAAGATGCGGCCGAAATGCTCCCGGTCGGGAAAGACGTCGGTCTGGTGCGGCAAGTTGGCGCCGCCCGAATCCACCAGGTAGATGCAGGGCAGGTGGTTTTCCATCGCCACTTCCTGGGCGCGCAGGTGCTTTTTCACCGTGATAGGGAAATATGTGCCGCCCTTTACCGTGGCATCGTTGGCCACCACCACTACTTCAAGCCCATGCACGCGGCCGATGCCGGTGACCAGGCCCGCCGCGGGTGCGGCATCGTCGTACATGCCGTGTGCGGCCAATGGCGAGAGTTCGAGAAACGGTGAGCCGGGATCGAGCAGCGCACGGATGCGCTCGCGGGGCAGCAGCTTGCCGCGGCCCTCGTGTTTCTCGCGTGCCTTGGCGCCACCGCCGCCTGCCACGCGTTCCAGTTGCGTGCGCAAGTCGTCGACCAGGCCCTGCATGTGGGCGCTGGCGGCAAGAAAATCGGCCGAGTGCGGATCGAGCTGCGAGGTGATGATGGGCATGCGTAGGCCGCGCTGGTGAGCAGCGGGTAATCATAGCGGTGCTGGCGGCCGCGCGGTCGTGGCGGTGCAGCATAAGCGGCCGGGCGCGCCGGGCGAGGGCAAAAAAAGACCGGCCGCACGAGGCGGCCGGTCTTTTGTATCGCGAGGGATTACTGCTTCTTGGCGTCGTCAGCCGACGACTTGGCGTTGTCCGCCGCGTCCTTGGCGTTGTCGGCAGCCTTGCCAGCCTGGTCGGCGGCGTTGTTGGCGGCATCCTTGGACATCGAGGACATCGCGCCACCGGAAGTGCCGGCGGAAGCGGCGGCATTGGAGGCCTGGTTGGCCGCCTGGCTGGCCTGGTCAGCCGAGCTCTGCGCCTGCTGCGCGGCCTGGGTGGTGGCCTGGTTCTGCGCGGACTCCGCAGCCTGCTGGGCCTTGTCGGCCTGCTGCTGGGCATCGGCCGCCTGCTTCTGGGCATCCTGTGCCGAATCCTGCGCGCCGTTGCTGCATGCCGCCAGCAACGCGACGAGCGCGGAGGCGAGTAGGGTACGCGTAACAGTCATTGAAATCTCCTTAGCCGTGGAATGCCGTTTGGCGGGCGTATTAATAGCGCAGCTTCCGTAGATAAGCCACCGCCGGGCCTGTCTCCCTTCAGGGCGCATTAAAGGCAGGCAAACATCGTGCATGCAGCCTCGACGCGGTGCACATGGCGCGTTCGCGCCACGTGCACCTGATCTTCACTAAGGGATTTGCACCGCAACCGCCGTGGCTTCACCGCCACCGATGCAAAGCGACGCCACGCCCCGGTGCAGCCCACGCTTGCGTAGTGCGTGGATCAACGTCACCAATACGCGCGCACCGCTGGCCCCGATCGGGTGGCCAAGGGCGCATGCGCCGCCGTTGACGTTGATCTTTTCGTGCGTGATGCCCAATTCGCGCATCGCTGCCATCGGCACTACCGCAAAGGCTTCATTCACTTCGAACAGGTCGACGTCGTCGACTTTCCAGCCGGCCTTTTCCAGCACCTTGGTGATGGCGCCCACGGGCGCGGTGGTGAACCATTCCGGTTCCTGCGAATGCGTGGCGTGCGCGACGATGGTAGCGAGCACGTCCAGGCCGCGCCGGTTGGCTTCGCCTTCGGAGGTAAGTACCAGCGCCGCGGCGCCATCGGAGATCGAGGAGGAACTTGCCGCGGTGATCGTGCCGTTTTCCTTGCGGAAGGCCGGCTTCAACTGCGGCACCTTGGCCACGTCCGAACGACCGGGTTGTTCATCGGTGTCGACATCCACCGTGCCCTTGCGGCCGGTAACGCTTACCTTGACGATCTCGTCGGCGAAGCCGCCATTGGACTGGGCTGCCTTGGCGCGTTCCACCGAAGTGATGGCGAAGGCATCCTGTTCCTCACGGGTGAAATGGTATTTGTCGGCGCATGATTCGCCGAACACGCCCATGGCCTTGCCATCGTACGGATTGGTCAGGCCGTCCCATGCCATGTGGTCCACCAGTTGGCCGTCGCCGTAGCGGATGCCGGTGCGGGCGTTGACCATGTGCGGTGCGTTGGTCATCGACTCCATGCCGCCGGCAACCACGATGGTGGCGGAGCCGGCGCGGATCAGGTCGTGCCCAAGCATCACCGCCTTCATGCCCGAGCCGCACACCTTGTTGATGGTGGTGCAGCCGGTAGACACGGGCAGGCCGGCGGCAAGAGATGCCTGGCGCGCCGGGGCCTGGCCGAGATTGGCGGGCAGTACGCAGCCCATGATCACTTCACTCACGTCTGCCGCAGGAACTTGCGCCTGCTCAAGCGCGGCACGGATCGCCGTAGCGCCCAGGGTGGGCGTGGGTACCCCGGTGAACTGGCCAAGGAAAGAACCGATTGCCGTGCGCCGCGCGCCGGCGATGACCACGTTCATGTCGCTCATCAAAACACTCCGGTTAACGGCAGGGCCGTCGATAACAGGTGATTATCGCAGCGGGGTGTTCATGCAGCAAACGTGCACCCGGTCGCTGATATTTAGCGACAGTATGCGAATATCGGCCCAAGGGTTGGGTAAATGGCGTTGATGCCAGGAAAACGCAAGGGGAGTTAAAGGAATGCTGGGTAAAGATAATACCTGGGTCCGAAAGGACCTCGCCGTGGGCGTGTGCTTGGCTCTTGCGTTGGCCGGTTGTTCGGGCGGTGGGGGCAGCAAGCCCTCAACGGTAACCACACCTCCGGTGACACCACCGGTGACTCCTCCCACGGTACCCAATCCTCCTGTCGATGCGCAGATCGCACTTACCCATGCCGATGTCGCCCATACGGCGGGTTTCAATGGCCAGGGAGTGGTCATCGGCATTGTCGACACGGGTGTGTCCCGCAATCATCCGGCGCTGACCGGGCGCGTCACTGCCAACCTGAACTACGTCGATTCGACGACGAACAATCTGACCGTGGACGACGTGGTTGGCCATGGCACGGCCGTGGCAGAAATCGCCGCCGGTACGCCGTTCCAGAAGTTCGCCGGCGGCATCGCGCCTGAATCGACCATTGTTTCGGCGCGCATCATCGACGACAAGGAACCGACGGACGATGGCTCGGGTAATGGCAACCAGGCCGGCAGTGCCGATGCCGACTACCTTGGACGCGTCAACGATGCGCTCATGCTCAACCATGTCAGGGTGATGAACAATTCCTGGGGCGGGTTGTACTGGGATGCCACCGCCACCGCCACCACGCAAAGTTTCCACGATGCCTACGCACCCTTCATAGCCGGTGGAGGACTGGTGGTATTTGCCGCAGGCAACGACTCCAAGGCCAATCCGTCCGACAATGCGGCGTTGCCTTCGCGTGCCGCCGACCTTGCCCGTGGATGGCTTGCTGTCGTGGCGCTGGACAGCAATAACCCGACGACACTGGCCAGCTATTCGAACCAGTGCGGTTCGGCCATGAGTTACTGTCTGGCCGCGCCGGGCGATGTCATCGTCAGCGGCCAGAACGACACCCAGAACAACCCTTCCTATTTCGTCTACGAAGGCACGTCGCTCGCCGCGCCCCAGGTAAGCGGCGCGGCGGCGGTGGTTTGGTCGGCCTTTCCGTACTTCACCAACGATAATGTGCGGCAGACCCTGCTCGGTACCGCGACGGATCTGGGCACTACCGGACCGGACGCTACCTTCGGATATGGCGCGCTCAATGTCGGCAAGGCCATCCTTGGGCCGGCGCAGTTCGATTGGGGCGACTTTGCCGTCAACATCGGCACGACCACCTCAACCTGGGCCAACGATATTGGCGGTGAAGGCAACCTCGTGGTCAGTGGCACGACCGGCCATCTCACCCTGGGCGGAGCGAATAACTATACCGGCCTGACCACGGTGAACGGCGGCACCTTGACCGCGTTGCAGCCGTTCACCGGCGTCGTGCAGACCGGGCCCCTGGGTACGCTTGAACTGGGCGGCGCATCGGGCAGCGCCGTGGGCGGCAACCTGCTCAACCAGGGCACCGTGCGGATGCAGGGCAATGTGACGGTGGGAGGCAATTTCAACCAGTCCGCCGGCGCCACCCTTTCCACCTATATCGGGGCGGTGTTGCAGGTAGGCGGGACCGTCAAGCTTGACGGTAACCTCTATTTCGCCGGCGCCACGCCGGGGTATGTGAGCACGGTGCACCAGTCGGTGCTTACCGCATTCGGCGGCGTGACGGGTATCTTCGCCACCGTCAGTTCAGCGCCGAACGTGATGCTGAGCACCACCGTGCAGTACGCGTCGAACGAGGTATGGCTGGACACCACGCGCGTGAACGTCACTCAGGTTACCGGCGTTTCTTCCCGCCCCGTGACGCTAGGCTCGGCCGAGCGCGTGGAAGGTGCCTTTACCCAGCTTGATGCCGCAGCCAGGACCCCAGGCTCCGGCGTGTCCACCGACGCTCTGCTGGGTGCGGCGATGATCCAGCAGGCGCCCACGGCGCAAGTGGCGCAGAAGTCGCTGGAATCGTTGTCGGGCCAGTTGCATGCCGCCAGCGCTGCGATGACGCTGGAGGCCATCGATGAAGGCAACCAGGCGCTGTCCAGCCGCATGGCCAGCCTCGCTTCCAACCAGCTCGCCGGCGCCTGGACGCAGCGCCTGGGTTATAGCGGTGGCATGAGCCGCGGCGGTTACGGCAACGTCGGGGTGGATGTCTCGGGGTTCCTGGTCGGTCAGGACCACAAGCTTGGCGCCAGCGGCATCGTTGGTTTCGCGCTCAGCCAGTCACAGGGGCTGGGCCAGTTGGCCGAGAGCGTGGACCAGGGTCGAAGCCATGCCACGGAAGCCTCCGCATACCTTGGCACCGTGCGTGACCGGTATTACGCCATGGGCCGCGTCGGCCTGGGCCAGTACCGCGAAACGATGTACCGCGGCGTGCAGCTGGGTGAAGTGGCCACGGGCGTGTCGAGCAATTCGCAGGGCCACTACGCCGTAGCCTATGGCGAGAGCGGCATGCGTCTTTCCACGGGCGCGGTATCGATCACCCCGTATGCCGACCTCGAGTACGACCGCATCGACCGGGGCGGCTTCAGTGAAACGGGCGCGGCGGGCTTTGGCCTGACCGCCGATGGCCAGGTGCTGTCGCGCTGGCAGGCGGGCGCGGGCCTGCGCGCGGGCCGCGACTGGCTGCTGCCTTCCGGAGGGAGGGTAAGCCTGAACGGTCACGTGGCCTGGCAACATGCCTTTGCCACCCAGGGCGACGTCTTCGCCGCCCGCTTCACCGGCATCGATTCGTGGGGCCCGGTTGGTGGCATCGGCCTGGCGCGCAACGCGGCGCTGGTGGGCGCCACGCTCGACTGGAGCATCACGCCGCGTTCGGGGCTGAAGATGTCGCTGGACCAGCGTTTCGGTGACCGCGACAGTTCGAAGATGGCCATGGTGAGCTACACCATGGCTTTCTGATGTCGGGGCTTTCCAACATCAGCTCTTGCCGTGGAACAATTCCCGTCCGATCAACATGCGCCGGATTTCGTTGGTGCCGGCGCCGATCTCGTAGAGCTTGGCGTCGCGCAGCAGGCGTCCGGCCGGGAACTCGTTGATGTAACCATTGCCCCCCAAGGCCTGGATCGCTTCCAGGGTCACCTTCACAGCGTTGGTGCTGGCATTGAGCAGGCACGCGGCCGGATCGATGCGTGAGCGGATACCTTCGTCGAACTGGCGCGCCACCATGTAGGCAAAGCCGCGTGACGATTGCAACGCGGTGTACATGTCGGCCACTTTCGCCTGCATCATGCCGAAGGTACCGATCGGTGCGTTGAACTGCTTGCGTTCGCGCACATAGGGCAGCGTCAAATCCATGGCTGCCTGCATCAGGCCGATCGGGCCGCCAGAGAGCACCAGGCGCTCGGTATCCAGGCCACCCATCAGCACGCGCACGCCTTCGTTCACTTCACCAACGATGTTTTCGGCGGGAATTTCGCAGTTCTCGAACACCAGTTCGCAGGTGTTGGACCCGCGCATGCCGAGCTTGTCGAGCTTTTGCGCGGTGGAAAAGCCCTTCATGCCCTTTTCGATGATGAAGGCCGTCATGCAGCGGCTTCCCGCCGCGCGCGGTGCGGTGCGCATGTACACCAGCAGCACGTCGGCATCCGGACCGTTGGTGATCCACATCTTGCTGCCGTTGGCCACCCACACGCCGTCTTTTTCTTCGGCACGGCAGGTCATCGAGCCGACCACGTCGGAACCGGCGCCCGGCTCGCTCATTGCCAGCGCGCCCACCCATTCACCGCTGCAAAGCTTCGGCAGGTATTTGCGGCGCTGCGCGTCGTTGCCGTTGTAATTGATGTTCTGCACACAGAGATTCGAATGCGCACCGTAGGACAGGCCCACGGAACCGGATGCACGGGAGATTTCTTCCATCGCCACCAGGTGCGCCAGGTAGCCCAGGCCGCTGCCGCCGAATTCCTCGGCCACGGTCATGCCCAGCAGGCCCATCTCGCCGAACTTTACCCACAGGTCGTCGGGGAAGGCGTTGTCGCGGTCGATACGGTCGGCGCGCGGGGCGATTTCCTTCTCGGCGAAGCCGTGGACGCTTTCGCGAAGGGTGTCGAGATCGTCGCCGAGGGGGAACGGACGCATGCAAAGCTCCTGGAAAACATTGAAAAGCCACCCATGGTAGCGCGCGGGCCGGCGGGGGCCTTGGCGCAACGCACAACGGGCGCGGTTAGCCTGATACTGCGCCCATGTCCGTGAACCCCGTTTGGGCCTTCGCCAGCAACAGGCTCTGCAGGCTCACCAGGCGCGGCAATCCCGCGGCCTGGTTTGCTTGTAATTGAAGCGATCCCAGCCATGCTGCATCTGCGGCCTGGATGGCGTGGCCCTCGCGCACCAGGCGGGCCAGCCGCTCGTAGCCGTCCGCTACCTCGTCAAGCCCCCGCAGCGCCATGGCACCGTCCGCCCCTTCGGGCAAGGCTTCCCGGTGTGCGCCCAGGGTGGAGAGATGGGCCAGTACCTGTTGCGAATGGGTCATGAGCCGCAAGGCTGCCTCAGTTGCAGTACGGGTGTGCGTGGGTTCTGCCAGCATCTGGTTGATGGATCCGGCCAGCGCCGCGTGTGCGTTGTGTGCGTCGCGGCGGGCCACGCGGTAGGGGAGGTCGTCGTGTCTGCCATGCATATACTGCATCGCGATGTGGCGAAGGTAGGCTGCATCGGCGGCGAGTGCATCGGCGATGAGGTCAGGCAGGTTCCGGCCGCGCCAGTCGGGCAGGATGAAACGCAGCGCCGCCGCAGCGACCGCCGCTCCCATCAGGGTATCGAGCAGCCGAGGCGCGATGGCGCCGTAACTGGCCCCGGGCTCATCGAAGCAAAGCAGCACGAACAGCGTGATGGTGGCGGTGGCCAGGGTATAGCGCTTGCGCCAGAAGGCGAAGAAACCCGCGCCGGTCGCCACCACCAGGGGCAGGCGCCAGTCGCCGCCAGGCAGCACATGCAGCAACGTCCAGCCTACCACCAGGCCGAGCACGGTACCGGCCACGCGCTGCAGCAGGCGCAGCCGCGTAGCCCCGTAGCCGGGCTGGCAAACGAACAAGGTGGTGAGCAGGATCCAGTAGCCATGCTTCGGGTGCACGGCGAGCAGCAGCAGGTAACCACCCAGCATGCCCGCGGACAGGCGCACCGCATGGCGAAATCGCATCGAGCGGCGGGTGATCTGTACACGGGTCCTTGCCAGCGCGTCGCTGAAGGTGGGAGGGTCCGGATTCTGCAGTGCGTAGTCGGTATCCCGTGCTGCCTCGTTGCCCGAAGTAAGTGTCTCCTGCAGGCGTTCGACATTGCGTAGCAGCCCGGTCAGCGCCTCGTCGATGCCGGCATCGCGCGAGCCGGCCCCGAGCTCCACTGAGCTGCGCACGTCTTCGAGCGCGTGCCGGGGCAGGGCGAGCGAGCCCGGGGGCAAGGTGCGCCGGATCTCCTCCGCGCGGGCGCCGCAGGCGATGGATTGCAGGCGGATCAGGCGGCCGAAGCGGAACATGATGTCGCTATGGAACAGCGCCTCGGCCAGTTTTTCGTACGGGTAATGCGAGGAACTGACGCGCTCGTGGATGTCCTGGGCTGCGAAGTACAGCCGTAGCCGCGCGGCCATGCGACCCCTCGGCTGGCGGCGGCCGAGCCGATCGAGCAGGACCATGCGTGTCTCGTTCAGTGCGTCCACTGTCCGCGCCGACAGCGACGCCAGCTGCATGTCCAGGGCGTCACGGTCCAGGTCCCGCACCGGTTCGAACAATGCTGCCTTGACTTCCAGCTGTGCGGCCAGCGCCTCGAATAGCCGCGCCAACGCCAGGCGAACTGCCCGCTGCGGCGCGAGCGCGCTCCAGGCCAGTGACAGCACGCCGTACCAGGCAGCACCCAGGAGCATCGCTGTGGTTATGAGCCAAGGCTCGCCCGTGGCCAGCGATGGATCGGACGCGATCATCATGTACACCGAGAGGATCAGCGTGGCCGCGGCGATCGTGGCGTAACGGCCGCTGACCGCGCCAAGCATCACCAGCACGAAAGTTCCCACGGGCAGGGCGAGGGCGAACAGCCAGGGCAGGGTAATGGTTTGCCGTACGGTGAACGCCGCCAACGCGAAGCAGGCAAGGGTGACCACCAGGCCACGCAGCCGCGCGCTCCATGCATCATCGGTTTCGGCAACGGCACACGCGATGACGCCGAGCATCGCCGGAACAGCGCTTGCGCGTTCATCTCGCAGCACGCACCACACCAGCACGCCGCCGAGCGCCAGCAGGACGCGGACGACGTCGGCAGCCCGGTCAGATTCGGTCAGTGCGACAAGGCGTTGTCGTAAGGTTATCGGCATGGCCCAAGCCTAGCGCAGGGCCTGTGTGCACGGCTGCCGCGGCAGGTATTTTTTCAGCAAAGCCCACCGTTGACCGCGATCACCTGGCGGGTGACGTACCCGGCGTCAGGGCCCATCAGGAAGCGCACGGCGGCGGCGACTTCGTCGGGCGTACCCACCCGCTGCATCGGGATCATCGCCAGGATCGCTTCCATCGGCACGTCGCCGTCCACCATGTCGGTGTCGATCAATCCGGGCGCCACGCAGTTCACGGTGATCTGCCGTTTAGCCAGCTCCACAGCCAGCGCCTTGGCCGCGCCGATCACGCCGGCTTTGGACGCACTGTAGTTGACCTGGCCACGGTTGCCGATGATGCCCGACACCGAGGTGATGCATACGATGCGCCCCGGCGCGCGACGGCGGATCATCGGCATCACCAGCGGATGCAGCACGTTGTAGAAGCCATCCAGGTTGGTCCGCAGCACGCTGTCCCAGTCCTCGCCGCTCAAGGCGGGGAATGCACCATCACGGGTAAGGCCCGCATTGCACACCACGCCGTAATACGCGCCATGGCTTGCGATATCCGCTTCCAGTGCCGCGGCCGTGGCGGTGCGGTCGGCGATGTCGAACTGCAGCACGCGCGCGTCGCGTCCCAATGCCTGTACCTGTGTCTGCACAGCCAGTGCTTCATCGCGGCGCGATCGGCAATGAACGACGATGTCGTAACCGGCTTCGGCCAGGCGCAGCGCGATCGCGCGGCCGATGCCACGGCTGGAGCCAGTGACCAGGATGGTTTGCGTCATGATGAATGCCCGGGTTCAAGGAGCGGATGGTCCGGTGACAGTAGCGCTGCCGCATCGGGAGGGCTGAACACCGTCAGGCGTGCCTGCGCGAGTGTGTGTTCGTGTTCGATCCTGCAGTTGAAGGCTGCCATGCCTTCCGGGTCGTTGAAGCCGCGCTCGGCCAGCACGCGCAACGTCGCGCCGATGGGAAAGCTCACCGCCGTGCACCGATAGCTTCGCGTGCCCAGCAGGAACCCGGGCCGCACGCCTTCGCCCTGCGTGCGCGCCGTGCAACCGTTCCAGACGGCGATCGCCTGCGCCATCAGTTCGATGCCTGCCCAGGCAGGAAAGCCGGAGCGGGCATCGACGAACATGGCGCCTTCGCGCACGGTAAGGGCACAGGCAACATGGTCGGTGCCGAAATCCAGGAGTTCGTCCAGCAGCACCATGCTGCCGGTGTGCGGAACCAGGTCGGCGATGCGCCAGCGATTCATGCCGGTGCGCCTTCGTTGCCGCCGGCCGCCGCCAGGGCCCGCTCCACGGCCTCGACGAAAACCGATGGCGATTCCAATTGCAATTCGCCCGACGATATCGCCACTGCCACCTGCACGGTACTGGCAAGGGTGATGCGCTCGTGGGTTTCGGCGTCGAGCACGCGGTAGTGCACCTTCAGGCGATTGTGCCACTCCACGAGGTCGGCGCGTACGACCAGGTGCTGGCCGAAGCGGGCAGCGCGCACATAGCGAAGCTGCAGGTCGACGATCGGCCACAGGTAGCCGGATGCCTTCATCTGGCGATAGTCGTGGCCGATGCGTTCGAGCAGGGCGCAACGGGCCAGCTCCAGGTATTTCACGTAGTGGCCGTGCCATACCACGTCCATCGAATCGACGTCGAAGAAGGGTACTTCCACGGGTATCTCGATCCGAAGGACACCGCTAGCGCGCATCGTCGACCCCTTCGGCGGGGACCACGTGCAGTCGTGCCGACGAACACAGGATCCCGTCGATGCGGACAGTGAAATCAAGGCGCCCGCGTCCGGTGTCGTGCGCCACCTCAAGGTGCAGGCGATCACCTGGGCGAACCAGTCGGCGGAATTTCACCGCATCCATCGTGCCGCAGGACATCGGCCCATAATGCCGGGCGCCGAATGCCAGCGCCCAGGCCACCTGCATGACACCAGGTACCACCGGTGCGGCACGGAAATGGTTATCGAAAAGGGCAAGGTCCAGCGGCAGCTTCAACTCGAATAGATGGCCCGTGGACGTAGTGTGCTCGCCCAGCAGCAGCGGCTCGCCGGGCTGCGGCCGGGCGATTTCCGCGTCCAGTGCCGCGCCTTCAGGTATCGGGAAATCCTGGTCGAACAGCCGCCAGGCGCAAGGCTCGCGCAACGGCTCGTTCGCCACGTATTGCGAGTCGAGCTCGGTTAGCAGATCCGCGCGGCCGTGCTGCAACAGTTGGGCGATGCCGCGATCGTTCAACCACACGGCTACGCCCTGGCAGGGGGCCTGGTGGCTCGCGGCCCGGGCTTGGGCAACCCACGGGTGGGCATGCACGTACATGGCCCTGTCGGCAGGGTGCTCACGTGCATGGCTTTCCTGCCGTGTCACAAGCCGAGCTCCCGCTGGTACAGCCGGTGCAGGTGATCGTTCAGCCGGCGCGAGGCGATCGGCATCGGCGCTGCGTCGCGAAACGCGCCCGGATCGATGTCTTCACCCACGCGCAGGCTGAAATACGGACGGCGCAGGGGGATGCGATACCAGGGCTCCGCCTTGGTCAGCGTGGTTGGCGTGACCGAGATATACACCGGTGTAACGATGCGGGCGCCGCGCAGGGCGATCGCCGCGGCGCCACGGTGGAATTCAGGCGGTTGCCCCGGTGTGGTGCGCGTGCCTTCGGGGAAGACGATCAACGTTTCGCCCTTCTGCAGGACGCTGGCGGCGATGTCCAGCATCTCGGCGCTGCCGTTGTTGCTGATGTACTGCGCGGTGACGATCGGTCCGTGCATGCACGGGTTCTTCCACAACTTGTGCTTGACCACGCAGTTGGCATCGCGGACGTGGCCGATCAGGAATACCACGTCGATCAGGGAGGGATGGTTGGCGATGATCACCTGGCCCGGACGGCCGAGCCGCTCGACGCCGTCGAACCGGTAATTAAGGACGCCCGTGCGGGCCATGAACTGCACGTGCGCCCAGAACGCCTTGCAGATGGCGCGCCGTGCGCGGAAGCGCCGCGCCTCGGGCAGGCCCGGCCAGTGGCACAGCACCGGCAGCACCAGCACGCGCAGCACCATGCCGCCGATGCCGAACAAGGCGAAGCTGAGCGCCGTACCGATGAATCGCCACGCCCATGCGTCGGTGCGACGGTTCGGTGCGGCCGTGGCGATCATGCGGCGGCGCGGGCGAACATCAGGCTGGCGCAGCTTCCGCCAAAACCGAAGCTGTTGGACAGCACCTGGTCGAAGGCCAGCGCCTGTTTGGCGAAGACGATCGGCGCATCGGTGAAGACGATATCGGGCACGTCCACCGCGCCGCCCACCACCACCTGGGCGTTGAGCATCGCGATCGATGCGATGGCGTCGAAGGCGCCCGATGCCCCGGGCGCGTGGCCGATCGAGGCCTTGATGCTGGACACCGGTGGCACTGGGCTGCCGTGCCGCGCCGCGGTGCGTTCGATGGCGTTCCATTCCATGGCATCGCCTTGCTCGGTGGAGCAGGCGTGGGCATTGATGTAACCGGGGAAGGCATGTGCCTGGCTGATCGCCTGGTTCATGGCCTCGACGATGCCGTCGACATCCGGGGCCACCATGTCGTGCGGGTCGGTGGCCGCACCATAGCCGGTGACCTCCGCCAGGATGGTCGCGCCCCGCGCCCGGGCGTGGTCGAGTGTCTCCAGCACCAGCACGCCGGCTCCTTCGCCCAGCACGAAACCGTCGCGCCGCGCATCCCACGGACGGGAAATGCCGGTAACGGACAACGCGCCCATGGTGTCGAAACCCATGGCTGATTTGGGATCCAGCTCCTCGGCACCGCCGCAGACAACCACATCCTGGCGGCCGGCCTGCAACAGTTCCATCGCCTGGCCGATGGCGTGCGCGGCGCTGGCACAGGCAGCGCTCACCAGCGTGCTGCGGCCACCGATGCCGAAGGCGTGCGCAAGGCTTGCAGGCAGTGCGCTGGTCATGCAGCGCGGCACGATGAAGGGTGAGAGCCTGCCGATGCCGCGGGCGTGGTATTGGGCCAGGGCCGCCTCGTGCTCGCTAAGCGCGGCGTTGCCGCCCATGACGATGCCGCAGCGCCGGCTGGCAAGGGTTGCCGGGTCAAGCTTCGCTTCGTCGATGGCCTCCCGCATGGCGTGCCAGGCGTAGGTGGCTGGGGTGGAAAGGAAGCGCCGGAGTTTGCGCGGAAGCTCCGGCAGGCCGGTAGCGTCTACCGCGGCACCGGTGCAGCAGGTCATGCCCAGTTCCGAGAACGCCGCCACCTTGCCTATGCCGCTACGGCCGGCCAGCAGGGCATCGAAGAAAGCGTGCCGACCGATGCCAAGGCACGAAACGACACCCATGCCGGTAACCACCACCCGGTTCATCAGGGGTGCTTCCTGAAGATCAGCGACGTATTGATACCGCCGAACGCGAAGTTGTTGTTCATCACGTACTCGGTATCGATGAAACGGGCCTGGCCACGGATGTAATCCAGGGCCGCGCATTCGGGATCGGGATCGTCCAGGTTGATGGTGGGTGAGAACCAGCCTTCGCGCATCATCATGATCGCCCACCACGATTCCAGCGCGCCGCAGGCGCCCAGGGTATGGCCGACGTAGCTCTTCATCGAACTCACCGGCACGCCTTCGCCAAGCACACTGGCGGTGGCGTGGCTTTCGGCCACGTCACCGCGATCGGTGGCGGTGCCGTGCGCGCTGACATAGCCGATGGCCCCGGCGGTGAGACCAGCGTCAGCCAGCGCCATCTGCATCGCTACGGCCATCGTCTGGCGCGTGGGCTGGGTAATGTGCTGTCCGTCTGAATTGCAGCCAAAACCGACTACCTCGGCATGGATGCGCGCACCGCGCGCCAGGGCGTGGTCGCGTTCTTCCAGTAGCAGTGTTGTGGCGCCTTCGCCGACCACCAGGCCGTCGCGCGCGCGGTCGAACGGCCGCGGCGTGAGCGCCGGTGTGTCGTTGCGCGTGCTGGTGGCGAACAAGGTATCAAATACCGCCGCGCCGGGGCCTGAGAGTTCTTCCGCGCCACCGCACAGCATCAGGCGCTGTTTGCCGTGGGCGATGGCCTCGTAACCGAAGCCGATGGCCTGGCTGCCTGAGGTACATGCGCTGGAAGTGGGGATGATGCGGCCCTTCAGGCCGAAGAACACGCCCACGTTCACCGCGGTGGTGTGCGCCATCATCTGGATGTAGCTGGTGGCTGTTACGCCCTGCATGGACCCGGTTTCCAGCATCCGGCCGATCGTGCGCGCCGGATCGATACTGCCGCCGGATGAACCATAGGCTACCCCCATGCGGCCATCGGCGATGGAAGGGTCGCCCAGCAGGCCCCCATCGTCGAGCGCCTTTTCGCTGGCAGCCACGGCCAGGTGCGAGACGCGACCCATCGAACGAAGGTGCCGGCGTGGCCAGTCCGGCAGTATGAAATCGTCGACCGGACATCCCAGGCGTCCGTTCAGGGCATCGAAGAAATCCCACTCGTGCATGCGCCGTACGGCATTGTGTCCGTCGCCCAGGCGGGCGGCGATGGTGGCCCAGTCCGATCCCAGCGGCGTGATGCCGCCGATGCCGGTCACGACCACGCGCTTCATGCGGCTTTCCTGCGCGCAGCGCGCCAGATCAGCCGGGGTGCACGCGGCAGCATGCCCAGCACCAGCCGGGTGTGCATGGCGGTGATGCGGGCATTGTCACGCAACATGCGAAAGTGCGACAGGCCGTTCTCCGGATAGATCACGCGGGTGGGCAGGTTATGCACCGGCACGCCGCGCCAGAACAGGCGCACCGCGGCTTCCGTATCGAAATCCATGCGTGAAGGAAACGGCGCGCGGGCGATCTCGGCGCAGGTTTCACCCAGCGGGTACAGGCGGAAGCCGCACATCGAATCCTGGATCTGGAAGGAAAGGGTTTCCAGCCAGACAAAGGCGTGCGTGAGGTAACGGCCGTAGAGCCGTGCGCGCGGCACGGAATCGTCGTACACCGGGCGTCCACAGATCATCGCCTCGGGGAAAGCCCGTGAGGCGGCGAGGAAGCGCGGCACGTCGGCCACGTCGTGCTGGCCATCGGCGTCGATCTGCAAGGCATGGGTGAAGCCTGATTCACGCGCTGCGAGAAGGCCCGCTGAGAGCGCGCGGCCCTTGCCCTGGTTGACCGGCAGGCGGATCAGGCGCATCCCAGGCGTTTGCGCGGCAAGCTCGTCGAGCACCTCGCGCGTCGCCTGGTTGCTGCCATCGTCCACCACCACGACGGGAAGGCCGTGGCCGCGCAACGACCGGACGGCCGCGGCGATGGTGTCCTTGTGGTTGTAGATCGGTACCACGGCGCAGGGGGCGAAGGCTGGCGCGTCGACACGCTCTGCTGGCGACATCACCCGGCTGCTCAGCGCTCGATCAGCGCGCGAACCGTGGCGACGACGTCGCCGACCGTGCGTACGCTCTTGAAGTCCTCGGGCTTGATGCGGGCGCCGGTCATGTCCTGGACCTGGATGGCCAGATCGATCGCATCAATGCTGTCGAGCTCCAGGTCAGTAAAAAGATGCGCCTCGGGTGTGACCTTCGCCGGATCGATCTCGAAGGTTTCGTGCAGGACATCCTTCAGCCGGGCCAGGATGTCGTCGTTGGTGAGGGCTTCTGCCGGGATCGTGCTCATGCTCGGTATTCCCTTCCGTCGGTTACGCCTTCCTCGAGGTCCAGATCACCCGATGGGTCACCATGCGGGGACGACGACGCGGAGAAAAGTCATGTCGTGATCGAAAGTTGCTGATTGTGTACTGCGCCCGCCGTGCGGGCCCCCTTGGTCAAAAACATCCATATAAGCAGTTACTTACAGCTTTCGTGAATGTCATAATCAGTATAGCAGGTTGCTTCGCCGAGGTCGTGAAAGCGGCCTGGATCGCAAAAAAAACCGCCGGGCATGCCCGGCGGCTGGTTGTACCCGGCATGAGGTGGCCGATTATTGTCCGCGCATGCGGCCCTGGAAGCGTGGTGCACCATTGCCCATATGGGGCAGGCGCATCTTTCCGATGATGCCGATGCGCTCTTCGGCCATGCGGTCGGCGGCCTTGTAGGTGGGGATGCCGTCGCGCTGGGCGATCTCGAAGATGCGGCCGACGTTGTAGTAGATGGTGCGCATCATGCGCATGGCGCGTTCGCGGTTGTAACCGTCGATTTCCAGCGAGACGTTCATCACGCCACCAGCGTTCACGGCGTAATCGGGGGCATAGACCACGCCACGACGGGAGAGCTCATCACCGATGGCATCGGTGGCCAGCTGGTTGTTGGCCGCGCCGCAGATGATCTTGGCCTTGATACGGTCGATGGTCTGCTCATTGACCGTGCCGCCCAGGGCGCAGGGGCTATAAACGTCGGCTTCCACGTCGTAGATTTCGTCCAGACCCACCGCTTCGCAGCCCAGTTCGTCGACGCAGCGCTGCACGGCATCCTTGTTGATGTCGGTGACGAACACCTTGGCGCCCTGTTCGCGCAGCAACTTGATGAACTCCGAACCCACGTGGCCGGCGCCTTGCACGGCGTAGCTGTACTTGCCCACATCTTCGTTGCCGTGCTTGAACTGCAGCGCGGCCATCAGGCCCTGCAGCGTGCCGAACGCGGTGAACGGCGAGGGATCGCCCGAACCGCCATGCACCTGGTGCACGCCGGTGACATATTCGGTTTCACGGAACACATGTTCCATGTCGTTGACGTCGATGCCGACGTCCTCGGCGGTGATGTAGCGACCGTTGAGCGAATTGACGAAGCGGCCGAAGGCGCGGAACAGCACTTCGGATTTGTCTTTCGACGGATCGCCGATGATTACCGCCTTGCCGCCGCCCAGGTTCAGGCCGGCCACGGCGTTCTTGTAGGTCATGCCGCGCGACAGGCGCAGCACGTCGTTGATCGCGTCCTGCTCGCTCTTGTAGGGCCACATGCGCAAGCCACCAAGCGCCGGTCCGAGGACCGTGTTGTGGATGGCAATGATGGCCTTCAGGCCCGCGTCCTTGCTATGGCAGAAGACGACTTCCTCGTGGCCTGTATTGGCGATGGTCTCAAAAATCATCGAACTTCGAACTCCAGTGGCCAGGACACCATGGGGATAGCGTCCCGCGGATGATGGCCGTTTCACTCGGCGGCCAGACGGTTGATAAATCTAAAAAAAGACCGCACCGGGTAAGTCCTGGGCGGTCATCAGCCGCGTATTCTAGCCCCTTGGCGCAGGCGGCGCTCATTGCGGCGCAGCACGGCCCGGGGCGGGTGATATCTTCGGTCGTCCTTTCGCACCCCATCGCCATGACCCCCCATCCCCAACCTCGCAAGACCCGCCGCGTCGGGCCCGGCTTCCTGGTCAAGCTCGCCGCCGTGCGCGCCCGCTACACGCTCGGCAGCCGGTTTGCGCCGGGCAATACCCTGCGCCATGCCGCACGGCTGTTTTGTACGCCGTTCACCAGCAGCCGTACCCGGGCGCGTGCGGCTACGCCCGACAGCAAGGCCGTTCGGCGCGACATCATGGTGGACGGCGTGCTGATCGCGACCTACGCCTGGGGTGACCCGGCGCGCCAGCCGTACGTGTTGTTTTCGCACGGCTGGTCCAGCTTCGGCCTTCGTTTTGAGCCCTGGGCCCTTGCCCTGCGCGAGGCGGGCATGGCCGCGGTGGCGTTCGACCAGCCGTCCCATGGACACAGCGGCGGCCATCTGGTGACGCTGCCCGAATTCATCGCCACCCTGCGGGGCGTGGGCCGTCATTTCGGCGAGGCCACAGCCGTGGTCGGCCACTCCCTGGGTGGTGCGGCAGTTACCCTGGCCTTGTCCCAGGGACTGGCCGCAGGCCGGGCCGTGCTGGTATCTCCTTCGATCGACCCGGAAGCCGCGGTCGCACGCTTCGCGGACCTGGTGCGCTTGCACCGGCGCCTGCGCGAACCGCTGCATGCGCGGCTGGCGGAGCGTACCGGCGTCCCGATCGCCGACCTGCAGGCCGCGCCACTATTGCCGGCCCTGGCCCAGCCGGTGCTGGTCATCCATGATCGCGACGACCATGACGTGCCATTTTCCGAAGGTGAGGAATATGCCCGGATCTGGCCCGGGGCGGAGCACTTGTGGACTTCCGGTCTGGGCCACCACCAGATCCTGGCCGATCCGGGGGTGATGGCCCGCGCGCTGGCCTTTTGCCGCACCACACCATGATCTTCACCGCTACCGCCCGCTAGAATGGGCGGATTGCCCGTTCCATTGGAGTTGACCATGGCCGCCCGCCTGGATCCGTTCGACCTTTTCGACATCCGTTCGTTGCTTACCGACGAGGAGCGCATGGTGCAGGACACCGTGGCCCGCTTCACCGACGAGCGGGTGCTGCCGATCATCGGCGACTGCTTCGACCAGGCGCGCTTTCCGAGCGAGTTGATCCCTGAGATGGCCTCGATGGGCTTGCTCGGCGCCACCCTTCCCGAGGAATACGGCTGCGCCAACATGAACGGCGTGAGCTACGGGCTGATCTGCCAGGAACTCGAGCGCGGCGACTCGGGCCTGCGAAGCTTTGCCTCGGTGCAGAGCTCGCTGTGCATGTATCCCATCTACGCCTACGGCTCGGAAGAACAAAAACGCCAGTACCTGCCGGCGATGGCCCGGGGCGAGGTGATCGGCTGTTTCGGTTTGACCGAGCCGCATGGTGGTTCGGACCCGGCCAACATGAAGACCACCGCGAAGAAGGACGGTGGCGACTGGGTAATCAATGGCGCCAAGATGTGGATCACCAACGGCAACCTGGCCCACATCGCTATCGTCTGGGCACAGACCGACGAAGGCATCCAGGGTTTTATCGTGCCCACCGATACGCCGGGGTTCAAGGCGCAGGAAGTGCACAAGAAGATGTCGCTGCGTGCATCGGTCACCTCCGGCTTGTTCTTCGACAGTGTGCGCATCCCCGACGCCAACCGGCTTCCCAACGTCAAGGGATTGAAGGGCCCGCTGGGCTGCCTCACCCAGGCCCGTTACGGCATCACGTGGGGGCCGATCGGCGCGGCCATCGCCTGTTTCGGTGAAGCGCTGGAATATTCGAAGGAACGCATCCTGTTCGAACGTCCGCTTGCCGCCAACCAGGCCGTGCAGCTGAAACTGGCGGAAATGGCGCGACAGATCACTTCAGCCCAACTCCTGTCGCTGCAACTGGGCCGCCTGAAGGATGCCGGCAAGATGCAACCGACCCAGGTAAGCCTGGCCAAGTGGAACAATTGCCGCATGGCCATCGATATCGCACGCACCTGCCGCGACATCCTTGGCGGCGCGGGCATCACCACCGAACACTCGGCCATCCGCCATGCGCTGAACCTCGAATCGGTCATCACCTACGAGGGCACCGAGACGGTGCACCAGCTCGTGGTCGGCCGCGAGGTCACCGGCATCAACGCATTCTGACTTTCGACTGCGCCGCGGCATGATCGCTTCGCACGACCCGGCCCATGACGCGGCATTGCGTGGCCAACTGGCCGCGCTTGCGGGCGAATTGAATCTGCGGTGCCGCGATAAGTGGACGATCATCGGCAGTGCCGCCGCGTGGCTGGTGGGCGCCGATGTCGAGGTTGCCGACATCGACGTCATGACCAGCGTGCGCGATGCCGATACCTTGCTGGCGTGCTGGGCCTCCCAGCGCCTGCCCGTGGTGCCGTCCGATGTGAGCGAGCTGTTCCGTTCGCGGTATGGACGTTTTGCTTTCGAGCCCTGGCGCGTGGAAGTGATGGGCGGCCTGGACCTGCACGTCGACGGTACCGGCTGGCAGCCGGTCCGTGCGCGGAACGTGACGCCGGTGGATGTGCTCGGCCACGCCGTGATGGTGCCTACGCGCGCCGAACAGGTACGCATCCTGCGTTCGTTCGGCCGCCAGAAAGACCTCGCTCGCGCCGCGCTACTGAGCCTTCAACAGGAAGCCAAATGATGCTTACCGTGTACGGCAATCGCACGTCCGGAAACTGCTACAAGCTCCAATTGTTGCTTGACCAGCTCGGCAGGCCCTACACCTGGGTCGACGTGGACAGCGCCAACGGCGAAACACAAACCGAGGCTTTCCTGGCACGCAATGCCAACGGCAAGGTGCCGCTGCTGGAACTTGACGACGGCCGACGGTTGGCCGAATCCAACGCCATCGCCTGTTTCCTGGCCGAGGGTACCTGGATGTGGCCGGGCGACGCCTGGGAGCGCGCGCAAACGCTGCAGTGGTTGTTCTTCGAGCAATACAGCCATGAACCCTATATCGCGGTAGCGCGTTTCATCCAGCGGTTCCTTCCGGCCAACCACGCCCGCCATGCCGACTTGCCGCGATTGACCGCCGGTGGCAACAAGGCTCTGGCGGTGATGGAAGCACACCTTGCCGGTCGCAGCTTCTTCGTCGGTGAACGCTACGGCGTTGCCGACCTCGCCCTGTATGCCTATACCCATTGCGCAGGGGAGGGAGGATTCGATCTCTCCAGCTACCCTGCCGTGAATGCCTGGCTTGACCGCGTTGCCGCGCAGCCTGGCCACACCTCCATGCACCCGCACGCCTGACCAAGAAGCAGAAGATGGCCATTCCGTTTGTCATCCCCGCCCGCCACAAGGGTTTCAACCGCGCCGAGATCATCGATGCGAACTTCGTCGAGTTCGTGCAGCAGTGGCAGGGCGATGCGCACTCCGCACCGCACGATGACGCCCCTGTGCTGCCCGGCAGCCGCCTCACCGCACGTGGTTTCCTCGACCTGTTCGAGTCGCAGCTCATCTCACGCCACCTCGACCTCATGGCCCGGGTGCTACGCGTGAAGGACAAAGTGTTCTACACCATTGGATCATCCGGCCACGAGGGCAATGCGATGGTGGCGCGGCTGACGCGCCATACCGACCCTGCCTTCCTGCATTACCGCAGCGGCGGTTTCATGGCCGAGCGTTTTCGCAAGATCCCGGGCATGGATCCGGTGATGGATTCGGCTCTGTCCTTTGCCGCCAGCAGCGAGGATCCGGCCTCCGGCGGACGACACAAGGTGTGGGGCAGCAAGCCCCTGTGGGTGTTGCCGCAGACCTCCACCATCGCCTCGCACCTGCCCAAGGCATTCGGTACGGCAGTGGCCATCGAACAGGCGCGGCGCATCGGCCATGCCTTGCCGATTCCCGACGACTCGATCGCCATCTGCTCGTTCGGCGACGCATCGAGCAACCACGCCACGGCGCAGACCGCCTTCAACACCGCGGGCTGGACGGCCTACCAGAAGCTTCCCGCGCCAGTACTCTTTGTCTGCGAGGACAATGGCATCGGCATCTCGGTGAAAACACCGGGCGGCTGGGTGGAAAGCAACTTCCGGCACCGCGCCAACCTCGATTATTTCCAGGCCGACGGCCTGGATCTCGCCGCCGGCTACGCCGACGTCGAGCGCGCGGTGGAGCACTGCCGGCGTACGCGCCGCCCGACCTTCCTGCACCTGGCGACAACCCGCGTGATGGGTCACGCAGGTACCGACTTCGAGATCGAGTGGCGGTCGGTGGAGGAACTTTATGCGTTGGAGGCGACTGATCCGTTGCTTCGTTCGGCGGCCATCGCACTGGAATCGGGCCTGTTCGACCGCGCCGGCCTGCTCGACATCTACGAGACGATCCGCAAGCGCTGTTTCGCCGCCGCCGAGGAAGCCGACCGCCGGCCGAAGATCGGCAGCCTTGCCGAAGTGATTGCGCCGCTGGCACCTTATTCGCCCGACGCCGTGCGTGCCGAAGCCAGACGCGCGGCCGATCCAGCACGCCGCGAGGCCGCCTTCGGCGGCGCGGCGAAGTTGCCCGAGACACAGCCTCCCAGGCACCTGGCGATCCAGATCAACCAGGCCCTGCACGAACTGATGGCCAAATACCCCGAGAGCCTCTTGTTCGGCGAAGACGTGGCGCAGAAGGGCGGCGTGTACACGGTAACCAAGGGGTTGCATAAGGCGTTTCGCAACGCACGGGTGTTCAACACCCTGCTTGATGAGACCATGATCCTGGGGCTGGCCCAGGGTTACGCCAACATGGGCATGCTGCCGATTCCCGAGATCCAGTACCTGGCGTATTTCCACAATGCCTGCGACCAGATCCGCGGGGAGGCGGCCTCGCTGCAGTTCTTCTCCAACGACCAGTTCCGCAACCCGATCCTGATGCGGGTAGCCTCGCTGGGCTACCAGAAGGGTTTTGGCGGCCATTTCCACAACGACAACTCCATCGCCGCGCTGCGCGACATCCCGGGGTTGGTGGTGGGTTGTCCCAGCCGTGGCGACGATGCCGTTGCCATGCTCCGGACGCTTTCGGCGCTTGCCCGTATCGATGGCCGCGTCTGCGCGTACCTGGAGCCGATCGCCCTGTACATGACCAAGGATCTGTACCAGCCCGGTGACGGCGGTTGGCAGTTCGCCTATCCGCCGGAGGGCCACGTCCTTGAACTGGGCGAGGGTCGGGTCTACGACGCCAACCACGACGACCTTGTGATCTTCACCTTCGGCAACGGCGTGCCGATGAGCCTTCGCGCCGCGCGGAGCATCGAGGCCGGGCACGGCTGGAAGACCCGCGTGGTCGACCTGCGCTGGCTGGCGCCACTCAACGACGCGTTCATCGCCGCGCAGGCCGCGGGAGCCCGGCGCATCATCGTCGTCGACGAGGGGCGTCGCAGCGCCGGCGTAGGCGAGGGAGTGATCACCGCCATCGTCGAAGCCGGTTTCGGTGCCACGCCGCTCCGCCGCGTGGTCGGCGTGGATACGTTCACCCCGCTGGCCGGCGCCGCCTTGCTGGTACTGCCTGGCGAGACGGACATCGTTGCCGCTGCGGGTGAACTGGCCTAGCTCACTCCGATTGCGCGGTGCGTTGCGCGGAGGGCCGGCGGCGGTTGGCACCAGGGCGCAGCTGCGTTTCGAGCATCACGCGGTTGCGCCCGGCGAGCTTGGCCGCATACATTGCCGCATCCGCGCGCTCGATCAGGCCATCCACGCTATCGCTGGCGTTGCGCATGGCTACGCCGATGCTCACCGTCAGCAGGTTGCCACTGGTGCCCACATTCAATTCCAGCCGGTGCACGCGCCGGCACAGCCGCACCGCCACATGTACCGCATTGTCGGCGTCCACACCGTCGAGCAGGGCGACGAATTCCTCGCCGCCGTAACGTCCCAGCAGGTCGCCCGGGCGCAGTTCCGCGCGCAACGCGTCGGCGACGGCGATCAACGCGCGGTCCCCGGCGGCGTGGCCCTGGCAGTCGTTCAATTCCTTGAAGTGGTCAAGATCCAGGAACAGCACGCTCAACGGCCGCGGCGGGCTGGAGGCCAGCAGCGCATCGGCAGCTTCGTTCCACGCGCGGCGGTTGAGCACGCCGGTCAGCGCATCGTTGTCGGCCAGCACCTGGGCGCGGTCGCGGTCGCGGCGCAGGATCAGTGCCCGGTCGGCAAGGCCAATGGACAGCACTACCGCCTCGAAGGCGCCGGCGACCAGGGGGGCATCGGATAACCAGAAGGCATCGGCCAGCAACCCACTGACCTGGATGGCTCGCAACGACGTCAATGCCAGCAACGGCGTCCACCCGACAAGGAAGAACCAGGCATAGCGTGATCCGCGCACCGCGGCGATCACCGAGGCCAGCAGCAGCAGGGCGGAGCCTAAGATAAGCAACGGCCCGGTCAGCACCTGGCTGGTGCTCATCAGCACCTCGATGCCGGTCAGGCGGGCCAGTGCCACCAGGGGCATGCCGAAGGCCAGCGCGAGGATCGGTACGCGCAGCAACGACGCGTACTGCCGGATCTCGGCAAAGCGCAGCAGGAATATCGCAGCGAAGCTTACCGAGACGGCCACGGTTGCGCCGGCGATCACCGCACCCAGGCCCGAGAGGAACTGCAGTTCCAACGGGTGATAGATGAAGCCGGTCTGCGTGGCCTGGATCAGCACGTAGCACACCAGGTAACCGGCATACCAGGCGAACAGCATGTCGCGCAGCATCAGCGCGAAACATAGCGCCATCGCCGCCATGGCCAGCATCACCGCGAAACAGCTGGTGGCGAACACCAGCCAGCCAGCGTCGGTATCGAGGTAGTCGGGCCATGACTGCATGCGGAAGGTCACCGGGGCGGGCATGCTTCGCGCCGGTTCAAACTTCAAAAGGATCGGGTCGGCCGCCCGTTGCTCGGCCGTGAGGACGAATGCCAGGCGCCCGTGGCCATGGACCACATTGGAGAAGTCATCCAGGGCTATGCGCACCGGTGCGCGCTCGCCGGAGTAAAGACTCACCGCACCTGCTGGTGGCGTATCCACATGCAGCACCCGGTCGTCGGCAATGTAGGGTGGCTGCATCTGCAGCACCACCCAGGCGCCGTCGCGCTGGGTGGGGAACGACTGCAGGCGCGAGGGTGAAAACGGCAGCAGGTGTCCCTCGCGGAATTCGGAAAGTACCTGCGCGGGCGTATCGCCGGGACGCACTTCGCGCCAGGCGCCACTGAGTTCCTGGGCATGCAGGGCTCCGAAACCGGCGCACAGCAGCAGCATCGCAATCCAGATGCGACGCCAACGCCAGCCCGGACCGATCCGCCTGCTCATCCGCTCCACGTGTCCCGCCAGTGCCCGCCACGGGGTACCCGCAACGATGCAAATATCCAAGGCGCCCCGTCCCCCGAGGCGCCGCCGAAGTTGATCCGTTGCGGCTATTGTGCCCGCTGGCTCAGGAAAAGACACAAAAGTCTGTGAATTGGATCACAGACTATCATGCGAGTTTTTACAACTTATCTGTCTTATCGGCAGAACTCGCGACGACTTAAGACGTTGCAGCATTTCGCGCCGTTTCGACAAGGTCGGTACCGGGGCTGCACGAGAGCTGGGCGAGGCTGGATTCTTTTCTGTCCTCATCCGAAGGAAACCCCATGCCGCTCAAGGCCATCGCCCTCAATTGCACCCTTTCAGCCTCGCCCAGCCCGTCCTCGACCCAGAAGCTGCTCGATCAGATCCTTAAGGACATGAAGGGTCGGGGGGTCCAGACCTCCTCGACCCGTGTTGTGGACCTGAATATCAAACCCGGAGTCAAGGCCGACGAGGGTGACGGCGACGAGTGGCCGGGGCTACGCCGACAGGTCCTTGACGCCAATATCCTGGTGTTGGGTACTCCCATCTGGCTGGGTCAGCCCAGCAGCGTGGCCAAGCGTGTTCTTGAACGGATGGATGCGTTCCTTGATGAGATCGGTGACGACGGGCGCTATCCCACCGCCGGGCGGGTAGCGGTGGCTGCCATCGTCGGCAATGAGGATGGCGCGCACCACGTCACGGCGGAGCTGTACCAGGCGCTGGCCGATGTCGGCTTTACCGTGCCCGGGGGCAGCTCGGCCTATTGGGTGGGCGAGGCGATGTCCGACACCAACTATGTTGACCTCAAACAGACACCCAAGAAGGTGGCGCAGACGATCAAGTCGCTGTCGGCCAACGCCGTACATCTTGCAGGGCTGCTCGCTGCCCACCCCTATCCCGCGCCTTGAGACAGCAATTTATTTGTATCGCCACCGGCGCCGGTCACTCGCCGGAGGTATTTCCGGGGGGACGGGGCCCGGCGCGAAGCTGCTGCAGTCGTCGCATCGCCCGGGCGCCCATCCAGGTGCCCAGCAGAACCAGCGCGAAGGCCAGGGCACTTCCGGCTACGCGCCAGGCGGGGTCGGGCGAGGCGACGATACGAAATACCAGCAGCAGGCCCAGAAGGGTGACCAGGGCGCTGCGTGCCAGGGCGATGTACTGGACGGCGCGGGCCTGTCCGGGTTTGCGAGGTGGTTGCATGCCATTATTGTAGCGAAGCAACCTATGCGCATATTCGGCCAATTCTTCGGCCGGTTTTGTCTTGCCATTGCCACACGAGGGGGGCCTCGATAAGGTCGGGTGCGAATGGCCGGTGCCAGCAACCAGGGCCACTGGTTACAGGGGGCCGCGACGGGCGCAAGCCCGTGGCGGCAGGAGAGTAGGCGAGCCGGAGCGAGGTATCGTGCCGATGGATAGCCTGCGCGTGGCCAGGAGTGAGAGCGCTCCGGAGCAGCAGTTGCGTTTCCGGCGCCTGATGCTTCTGGCAGCGCTTGCGTGCGCGGCGGGCATCATCGTCCTGGTAGCGGTGGTGCAATTCATCGCCTGGCGCAATACGGTGGCCAACGCGACACGCCGGGTGAACTCGGCCGCCGCCAGCGTCATCCGATTGACCGATCTTCAGGTCGCAAGTACCGAAGGGCCGCTGCAGGCGTTGCTCGAAGCCGCTCGTAACCCGCCGGCAGATCTCACCTCCGCGCTGGTGCGGGTCAAGGCCCGGCATCCCGAACTCGACCGCCTCGTCGTGCTCGATGCCAGTGGCCGCGTGCTGGCCGGATCCGATTCACGAACCGGTGATGACTGGTCGCGGGTCACTTCGCGTCCCGTTGCGGACCTGGGCAGCATTGCCCTGCGGCTTGCCTCCTCGCCACCGGGTGCCAATGGCGCATCGCTACGCGTGGTTGCGTCCTTTCCAGGGCAAACGGCGGGCCAGCAGGCCTGGATCGGCGCACAGATCGCCCCGCCGACCATCGCCGGCAACCTGGTCAATTCGCCTTTCGGCAGTACGGGTGCCTTTGAATTATTCGATCGCGACGGCGTGCTGGTGACCCGTACGGGAGAGGGCGGTGCACAAGCAGAAGCGATCGGACGCGACTGGGTGCGGCGCGCGCATCCGGGCCAAAGCCTTCCGCGCGACGATGGTGATGGACGTTTCTACGGCCACGGTGTGTCACCCCATTTCGGCTATACGGTCTTCGCCAGCATGTCGCGGGGCGACGCGCTGGGCATGTGGAGCAGCCAGGCCTGGCCCGCCCTGGCGGGCATGTTGCTTCTGCTGGGACTCATCGCGGCGGGGTCGCGCCAGGTCATGCGTGCCCAGGGCAGGCAGGCGGAATTGGTCGCCTTCCTGCTGCGCCAGGCCGAACATCTGGACAACGTTCAGCGTATCGGCGATGTGGGCCTTTGGGAGTTGGACCTCGCCAGCGGCCGGTTGGCCTGGTCGGGAGAGGCGGCGCCGATCCTCGGCCTGTCTGAAGGGGAGAAGGTAAACACCGTCGCCGGCTACCTGGCTCGCGTGCATCCGCACGACCGGCAGGACGTATCCTCCTGGTTCTGGCGGTGCATGCACGAAGATGGTCCCTTCGAGTGCGAATACCGTGTGATCCGCGCCAACGCGGACATCGCATTCATGCACCTGCGTGCGCGTCGCCAGGGCGACGGGCCCGGGCCGCGCCGGATCGAGGGAACTATCCGCGAGGTCACCACGCTGCGCCATACGCAGGCACGACTGCGCGAAAGTGAATCGCAATACCGCTTCCTGTTCGACCATAGTCCGTTGCCCGCCTGGGTGTTCGACATGCAATCGCATGCCATCCTTGCCGTCAATGACGCGGCGGTGGCGACATACGGCTACACGCGCGATGATTTCCTTCAGCTGCGCATCGAAGACCTGCGGCCCACGTCGGAACCGTTGCCGTTGCATAGCGCGGTTGAGAAGCCCGATACCGGTGACCGTGCCAACCCTATCTCGCTTCATCGTGATCGTGAAGGCCGGCTTCTGCACATGCGCTGTTCCGGGTCCCAGATCGAGTTCGCGGGACATGCCGCGCAACTGGTGGTGGGCATGGACTTCACCGGGAAGGTGGCGGCCGAGAGGGAACTGGCCTCGAGCAACGCACGCTTCCAGATGCTTGCGCGCGCCACCAACGATGCGGTGTTCGACATGGACCTGGTCACGGGCCAGGCTTGGTGGAGCGAAGCGTTCTACACCGGCTTTGGTTATGCACGCAAGGAAGACAATGGCTTCCAGGCCTGGTGTTCCCGCGTACATCCGGATGACCATGAGCGCATCGTCGGTGGCTTGAATGCTTTCTTCGCCGGGTCCGGCGTGACCTGGGCCGGCGCCTATCGCTTGCGGCGCAAGGATGGCAGTTATGCCGACGTGTTCGGGCGTGCCTATGCCTTGCGCGATGACACCGGCAAGGCCGTGCGTACCATTGGCGGCATGATGGACCAGACTGCCATCGTGGCCACGCGGGCGGCGCTGGCGGAGAGCGAGGAGTCATATCACGGGCTGCTTGCGCACATGCCGTTGCCCTTGTTGCTGTTGCGCAACGGCAACATCGCCTACGCCAACCTCCTGGCCGAGGAATTATTGGGTGCCGGTGAGCAACTTGTCGGCGCATCGGTTCACCAATACATCGACGGCGAACTGCGCCATGCACTTGAGGCACCGGACATGGCCGCCTCGCGCATCGATGCCCGGGTGTCGCCACCGGGCCGGCCGCCTTTCGAGGCGGAACTATCGGTATCGCTTTATCGCGATGCGATCGGCAGTGGCGTACAGGTGATCATCCGCGATGTCACCGACCAGCGCCATTACGAGCAGAAACTCAACCACCAGGCGATGCACGACGAACTTACCGGCCTGCCCAACCGCCGCGCGTTGCATGAAGCCGTCTCGGCCATGATCACCCAGGCCTGGGATTATTCACGACAGCTGATGCTGCTGTTCATCGATCTTGATCATTTCAAGTACATCAACGACGCGCTGGGCCACCTTGTTGGTGATGAAGTGCTGCGCCAGGTAAGTTCCAACCTGCGCCAGGCGGTAGGCCCTGGCGGGTACGTGGCGCGCTTCGGCGGCGACGAATTCGTCGCCGTCGTTCCGTGCAACGAAGCGGACGGCATCGTTCCTCCGGTCATTCCGGCGCTCAAGGCCGCGATCGAACGGCCGTTGATGGTCGCAGGCATGCAACAGCACCTCTCCTGCAGTATCGGCGTGGCTTACCTGGGGATGGACGGCGACGACGCCGACACCCTGATCCGCAATGCTGACACCGCGATGTACCACGCCAAGCGCATGGGGCGCCATACATGGCGCCGTTACTCAGCCGCGCTGCACGACACGGCGCTGGCAAGGCTGGCCGTGGTGTCGCGGTTGACCGAGGAAGCGCTCGACGACGAGCTGGAACTTCACTACCAGAGCCAGCACCGCGGCGTGCAATCGGAAGTATTCGGTGTCGAGGCCCTGTTGCGCTGGCCGTCGGGGCCGGGTGAATTGAGCCGGCCTAATGTGCTTGTTCCCCTGCTGGAGGAAACCGGCGCCATCGTCAATGTCGGGCGGTGGGTGTTGCGCCAGGCGTGCCGCGACCAGGCGGCGATTTCCTCGATCATGGGCCATCCGGTATGCATGGCGGTGAATCTGTCGGCGTTCCAGCTGGCCCATGACGACCTTATCGGCCTGGTGCGCGACGTGCTGGACGAAACCGGCGTGGAACCGCGTTACCTCGAGCTGGAGCTGACCGAGAGCGCATTCTTGAGCGAACCTGAGCGCGCCATCGAAACACTGCGCAAGATCAAGGCGCTGGGCGTGAGCATCGCCCTGGATGATTTCGGCACGGGGTTCTCCAGCCTCAATTACTTAAGCCGCATGCCGATCGACAGGCTGAAGATCGACCGCTCGTTCGTCAGCAAGCTGCCGCATGACCGCACCGATGGCGCGCTTTGTGAATCCATCCTGTTCCTGGCCAACAGCCTTGACCTGCAGGTGATCGCCGAAGGGGTGGAGACCACCGCCCAGCGGCGCTGGCTGCTCGATCACGGCTGCCAGGCCATGCAGGGTTTCCTGTTCGCCAAGCCCCTTCCGCTGGACCAGCTGCAAAGGGCCGCCTACACGGTTTGATCAGGTCCAATGGCTATGCTTGGCCCATGAAGAGCCCCTGGAAGCTCATCGTCCGCACGATCAAGACCGCCGTCGCAGGCTTCGATGACGACGAGTTGATGACGCGCGCCGCTGCGCTTTCGTTCTATTCGGCACTTTCCTTCGCTCCCCTGCTGGTGTTGCTGCTATGGATCGTGGCGGCGATGCAGGCCCAGTGGCAGCAGCAACTGGTCGATGCCCTGACCTCCGTGGTGGGTCCGCAGGCGGCCGGCGCGGTGAAGCTGGTGATCGACAACGCCGAGAAACGTCCGCACCTGGGCAACGTGGTGGGCCTGGTCGGGCTTGGCATCACGCTTTTTTCCGCATCCGCGGTATTTGCCCAGCTTCAGTCCACGCTCAACCGGGTCTGGAAGCTGGAGGTGAAACCAGGGGCAGCGGTGGTCGGCTGGTTGCGCACCCGGGCCCGGGCGCTGGGCCTGATCATCGGCATCATCTTCCTGCTGATCATCTCCTTCGTTGTCAGCGGCCTGATTCACGCGCTGATGCCGGCGAACATGCAGGTGTGGACAGGGGTGGAATACGGCATCTCCGCGGCCGTGTTCGTGGTGGCCTTTGGCGCGATGTACCGCGTGCTGCCCGACGCCGATATTCCCTGGCGCGATGCGGTGCGGGGCGGCATCCTGACCGCGGTACTGTTCCTGGTGGGAAAATACGTCATTGGCATCTATATCGAACAAGCGCGGATCGGCGGCGCCTATGGGCCGGCCGGGGCCATCGTGGTGCTGCTTACGTGGGTCTATTACGCCTCGATCATCGTGCTGCTGGGCGCGGAACTGACCCACGGCCTGGCCATCGCCCGCGGCGAGCGCGTCAGGCCTGACGCCCACGCGCAGCACCTTGAGGAGGAGGAGCCTGGGCATGGGCACGACGATCGCGATGATGGATAGCCCATTTCGCCGGGCTGATGGCTTGAAACTGCGCGGATTGCCTTGACTTACCCGTGTGAACGATCCAATTCCCGGCGATCGATACGGCCTCTAAACCATGTCTACCCCCATGAAGATCGATTTTATCTCCGACGTTGCCTGCCCTTGGTGCGCTGTGGGACTGAACGCGCTGCAAGAGGCCCTTGGCCGGGTGGGCGACGAGGTGAAGGTCGACCTGCATTTCCAGCCGTTTGAATTGAACCCCGGGATGCCGGCCGAGGGCCAGGATGCGGTGGAGCACCTGGTCGAGAAATACGGCAGCACGCCGGAACAGATACGCCACAATGGCCAGGCGATCACCGACCGTGGTGCCGAACTCGGTTTCAGGTTCGACATGGAAAAACGCTCGCACGTCTACAACACGTTCGATGCGCACCGCCTGCTGCACTGGGCCGGCGAACTCGGCCAGGCGCAGCAGCTGGCGTTGAAGAAGGCGCTCCTCGCTGCGTATTTCACCGATGGACGTAACGTGAGCGACCACGCCGAATTGCTGCGCATCGTCGATGAGACGAAGCTGGATGTGGAAACTGCACGGCTTATCCTCGCTGGCGACCAATACGCCGCCGAGGTGCGTGCGCAAGAAGCATTTTTCATGGAGCGGGGTATCCGCGCTGTCCCGGCCGTGGTTATCAATGATCGGCATCTGATCTCTGGTGGCCAACCCGTGGAAGTGTTCGAGCGGGCGATACGGCAGATTGCCGCCGGGGGTTAAGCGCCTGGCGTCACGCATTTTTCCGGGCTGCACGATCCGGATTTGAGAAAAATTCCATCGAAGGCAAAACGCACGCGGAACGATGGTGCGAGCGCGTTTTCGGTTGGACTTCGATACGCCCAGCGGGTGCAACGCCCGATTTGAGCTTTGTTCCATTCAACCGCGCGTAGGCGAATTCCTACACTGCGTCCTGCTCTGGCCGTTCTTCGGTGCCGCATCGCGGCGCCCGGCCATGCGCCCATCCCATGCCATTCCAGGACAATCCATGAATACCAAGCTCGTTTGCGCTTTCGCGCTTACTTCCGCCCTCGCGGCCGGTTCCGCCATAGCCGCCGACGGCGGCACGATCCGTTTCGACGGTCTGGTCACCGACGGCACCTGCGTCATTTCCGGCGGCGCCGGCACGGACGGCGGCACCGGCAATATCGCCGTGCCGCTCGATTCCGTCGCCGTCACCTCGTTGGATACCGTCGGTGCGGTTGCCGGCAAGAAAGCCTTCAACATTATCGTCACCGGCGAAGATGGCGGTGAGTGCGTGTCGGGCCGGAACGCCAATTTCTCGTTTGAGTCCAGCAGCCTGCGCGTGGATGCCGAAACCGGCAACCTGATCAATGCCCTCATGGGCGAGACCAATGCCCAGCTGCAGTTGCTCGACCGCGATACCAATACTGCCATCGACCTCTCGCAGCCGAACACCAAGACGGTAGCCTTCGATGCCAGCAACCGTGCCGTATTGCCGTTTGCTGCTCAGTACTTCGCCAAGGACGTCGGTACCCCGGGTCGCCTGTCGACCAGCGTGGTCTATTCGGTGACCTACAACTGATGATGCCGCCGGCGGCCTGACGAGTGGCCGCCGACTTTTTCCCGAGGTGATGTATGACGACCAAGATGCGTTCGATGCTTGCCGGATTGTTGCTAGCCACCGGCGTGCTTGCCGGTACAAGCCATGCCGGCGTTGTGATCAATGGCACGCGCGTGGTCTACCCCGCCCAGGACAAGGAAGTCACGGTCAAGCTGACCAACGATGGCACGAAGCCGGCATTGGTGCAGGTATGGCTGGATGACGGCGACGAGAAATCGACGCCGGACACGGCGAAAGTCCCGTTCAACATAACGCCGCCGCTTTTTCGCATGGAGCCGGGCAAGGGTCAGGCCGTGCGTGTGATGTATTCGAAGGAAGCCCTGCCGACAGACAGGGAGTCGCTGTTCTGGGTGAACGTGCTCGAAGTGCCGCCCAAGGCCGCCGACGGTGCGGACCGTAACCTGTTGCAGTTCGCCTTCCGCACGCGGATCAAGCTTTTCTTCAGGCCGCCGGGACTGGCAGCAGATGTCAGCCAGGCACCGACGCAACTGCGTTGGAGCGCAAGGCTGGCTGCCAACAGCAAGGGCGTGGAGGTGGTGGTGGACAATCCCACGCCATACCACGTGTCCTTCAGTACCGTCGGTATCAAGTCCGGTGAACGGGAGTTCGCGGCGAAGACCGGTGGCATGGTCGCGCCGGGTGCAAAGGCCAGCTTTGTGATCGAAGGACTGACCGCTATTCCGGCCTCCGGCGCGCAGGCGTCGTTTTCGACGATCTCCGATTACGGCGCAGTCAAGCAGCTGACGGCGCCACTGAGCCCCTAGGCCATCCCATCCACCGCAAGTTGCCTCGGCGCTGCCACATGGCGCGCCTGGGGAGACTTTGCCCTGATTTTGCCGTGACCGACATGAAACGCATGAATCACCAACCATATTCTATGCGTCACCGCCGGTTGCGGCGACGCCTGATCGCCACGCTGCTCAGTGCCATGCTTGGCGGCCATGCCGTCGCAGCACCAGGTGGTGCGCCGGAAGACGTTGAATTCGACCCCTCGTTCTTCCCTTCCGGCGGCGCGCCGAAGGTCGACCTTTCACGCTTTTCCCGCGGCAACGTCAACATGCCAGGCGCATATCGCGGCGACACAACGGTGAACAACATCTGGGTCGGCCGTGGTGATATTACGCTCGAGTCCGTCCCGGGCCACGAGAGTGCCCAACTGTGCTTCACGCCGGACATGCTGCTGGAGTGGGGTGTGGCGGTGGACAAGCTCGAGGCGTTGCCTGTCGGCCGGTCCTGCGGGGATATCGTCAAGTATGTTCCTGGCGCAACCGCCACGTTCGATCCGGGTGAGCAATCCCTTGCCGTGGATATTCCCCAGGTTTACATGTCGCGTTCCGCGCGCGGGTATGTTCCGCCGTCACAGTGGGACCCCGGTATCAATGCGGCACTGCTCAACTACAGCAGCAATGTGTACCAAGCGAGCGGCGGCGCGCAGAGGACCACCAGTGGCTACCTTGGCCTGGACGGTTCGATCAACCTGAAATCCTGGCATCTTGTGCACTCAGGTTCGCTCAGCTGGCAGACCGGAAGCGGACGGCAGTACCAAGCCACGCAGACCAATCTCCAGCACGACATTCCGGGGCTGATGTCGCAGATCGTGGTGGGCGATACCTTCACCGAGGGCAACTTCTTCGACAGCGTGCGCGTGCGGGGCCTGCGCCTGGCGAGCGACGATCGCATGCTTCCGCAGTCAATGCGCGGCTATGCGCCCACTGTGCGCGGCGTGGCCGAAACCAACGCCCATGTGGTGATCCGCCAGCGCGGCTATGTGATCTACGACACCACGGTGGCGCCGGGTCCGTTCGAGATCGATGACCTTTACCCTACTGGCTACGGCGGCAATCTCAGCGTCGAGGTGAGGGAGGCCGATGGCCGTGTGAGGCAATTCGAGGTTGCCTTCGCCGCGCTTCCCCAGTTGCTTCGCCCGGGCCAGTCGCGTTACAGCGTCACCACCGGACGCGTGCAGGAGCTCAATCTTCACGCGCAGCCGTTCTTCCTGCAGGGAACCTACCAGCGCGGGTTGACCAATCACTGGACCGGATACAGTGGATTCACTATCGCCAACGGTTACCGCTCGTTCCTGGGCGGCGCGGCTGTGGGCACGCCGCTTGGCGCGTTCTCGCTTGACCTAACCCGTTCGAGGAATCAGGCCCCTGGTGCGTCCGCCATGCAGGGCTCGAGCCTCCGCCTGGGTTACAACAAGAACGTCATCGATATCGGCACCAACATCGGCATTGCGGCCTATCGTTACAACACCGAAGGGTATGTGGGGCTGCGCGATGCCGTAGCCATGCGCGACCGCCTGGATCGCGAGCTCGGCGACGGCCGCCCGGGGCGTGACCGAAGCCGGCTGGACGTCAACGTGGCCCAGACGCTTAATCCTGGTTGGGGCCAGTTGTACGTGAATGGCTCGCTGCGCCAGTTCTACGGCCGAAGCGGGCAGCAGAAGGACTTCTCCGCCGGTTACAGCAATGCCCTTGGCAAGGTCACCTATAGTTTTTCCGTCCAGCGTACGCGTGACAGCGGTGGCGAGTTCCTTCGGCCGGCGTTGCCCGGCCGCCCGGCCACGGACGGTTTCTTCGGCGACATCACGCCGGGCCGCCGCGACACACGGTGGTTCCTCAATATGTCGATTCCGCTGGGTGAGAATATCCAGGCACCTACCCTGGCCGCAAACGCCTCGCGTGACAGCGGACAGCCGGTTAATGCGTCGGCGACGCTGAGCGGCCTGGCTGGCCGTGACAACCGCTACTCCTATGCCGCCACGCTCAACCATACCGGCCGGCGCAACGCGGTGGATGTGAATGGCCAGTACCGAGGTTCGGCGATCTCACTCGCTGCCGGTGCAGGACACGGGTCGGAGTACCGGCAAGTCAACGCTGGCGCCTCTGGCAGCCTGGTGGCGCATAGCGATGGTTTCACCTTCGGCTCGGCCACGAGCGAAACCACGGCCCTGGTCCATGCGCCGGGCGCCACCGGCGCATCCATCTCCGGCGGGCAGGGCGCGGTCATCGACTCACGCGGCTATGCGTTGTCGACCTATCTGCAGCCTTACGAGCTCAACACGATCACGCTCGATCCAAAGGGTGCGCGCCAGGGTCTCGAAGTGGACAACACCACCGTACGGGTTGCACCTCGGTATCGCAGTGTCGTCCTGCTTAAGTTCAACACGCAGGTGGGCAGGGCGGTGCTGGTGGACACCTCCGCCCCGGGGGGCCTGGCCATTCCCTTCGGCGCGGATGTCTTCGACTCCGCTGGCAAAACCATCGGTGTAGTTGGCCAGGCAAGCCGCCTTTACATACGCGACATGAGGGAAAGCGGCAACGTCACTGTGCGCTGGGGCGACGACCACGATCAAGCATGCAGCATCAACGTCGAGCTTGGCGGACATGCCGCCAATGACGACACCATGCCGATGATCAAGGCCCCCTGTCAGGCCACGGCCGTCGAACCGCTCTCCAAGGCTAAGAATGTGGAAGGAAAGTCGCCATGATCCGTCGTCACTTTCTTATCCTGTCCGGTATCGCGGCAGTCATGATCGCCACGCGCTCCAATGCCGCTGACCTCACCATCAGCCTTACCGGCTCGTTCCATGCGGCTACCTGCGACTGGTCCAGCGGCGATGCGAATACGGTAGTTACCCTGGAGGATATCAGCCAGGATGCCTTGCCGCGGGGCAAAGTGGTTGCGCTGAAGTCATTCAAGCTTGACCTCGATAAGTGTTCTGCAGGCACAACGGGCGCCAAATTCACCTTCACCGGCACCCCTGCCGCAGGCGATCCGCTTCGTTTTCTAAATACCGGCGGCGCGCAAGGCGTTGCAGTGCAACTACAGTCAGCCGACGGCAAGGTAATCGGTGCCGATGGAACGGACAACCAGCGGACGGTCGCCATTGTGAATGGCAGGGCGAGTTTGCCGCTGGCCGCGGGTTACTGGCGATTGGCAACCCAGAATGTCGTTCCCGGTAGCGTCAGTGCGATCGCGACCGTCACCGTGGAGTATATGTGATGTCACCTAAATATCCCTTGATTCATCGCCACCGGTGGAAGTCGTTGGTAGCCATGTCACTGGCCGGCTGGATGCTCGGCGTGGCCAAGCCTGCTCTTGCCGCGTGCGTCTACGCCGCTCCGGCAACTGGCGGCGTTCCCATTGCCAATCTCATTAGCGGCAATATCATGGCCGGCAGGGATCTACCGATCGGGGCGGTCCTTGGTCGTTCGGCGGGAAGCTCAACGGTTCCTTCGATACAAATTCTCTGCGAGGCGGGAACCTATCAGGTGCGGCGACTCGAACTGACGACACCTTATCCGCGCTCGACCTTCCAGCCACCGGCTTATAGAGGGAATGTTTTCGACACACCGATTCCGGGTGTGGGCGTTGCATTCGTGTCGGCTTCGGGCATCGGATTTCCCGGTGATAGTGGCGTTGCCACTTACGACAAAACCACCACTATCGCTTTTTCAGGCAGTTGGGCGTCCTATAACATCAGCTTCATCAAGACCGCCTCAGTGGTGGGCACGGGAGTGATTCGAGCCCAGGACCTGCCCACGTTTGAACTTGTTCAGAGCGAAGGTGGCAGGAGTTTGCTGCAAGTTTTCCGCACTACGGTCACCGGCCAGGTCGCGGTAGCTTCGCGCACGTGTCGCACCCCCGATGTCACACGGGACCTTGGGACGCACAATCTGAACGAACTGGGCAACGTGGGTGCGACGACGTCGTGGGTCGATGTTCCCGTACAGCTGCTCGATTGCCCCGCTTTTTTTGGCAGCTACCAGATGACCTACAACGGCGATGATGGATCGAGCACTCTCACGCAGGTACGCAACGTCATCAACTATCGGGTAGACCCGCTGACCCCGGCGGTCGATGCCCCGCGGGGGATCATGTCTCTCGCTCCGGGCGGGGCAACGGGCATCGGCGTGCAATTGAGCGACAGCAACGAGCAGCCTGTTTCGTTATCGCAGGTGCAGCCGAGCAATATCGCCTCCGGATTGGGCGAGAATGCGACCTACACGCTCGGCTTCAAGGCCCGGTACATACAGACAGCGGCGAATCCCACGGCAGGAACAGCCAACGCCTCGGCGACGTTGACCTTCGTATACCTGTAGTTCGCGCTGCTGTCCGTGGCTACGAGCGAAGCTTGTAGCCGGTACGGAAGATCCACCACACGATCGCCGCGCAGGCCAGCAGGAAACCAAAGGTCGCCGCCAGGCTCACGCCCACGCTCACGTCCGACACCCCGTAGAAGCTCCAGCGAAAACCGGAGATCAAATACACCACGGGATTGAACAGGGCGATCTTCTGCCACACCGGCGAGAGCATGTTGATGGAATAGAACGCGCCGCCCAGGAAGGTAAGCGGTGTGACCACCATCAGCGGAATCACCTGCAACTTCTGGAAGTCGTCGGCCCACAGGCCGATGATGAAACCGAACAGGCTGAAGGTGGCGGCCGTAAGGATCAGGAAACCCACCATCACGAAGGGATGCTCGATGTGGTACGGCACGAAGAACCGCGCCGTGACCAGGATCAACAACCCCAGCAGCACGGATTTTGTCGCAGCCGCACCCACATAGCCGATGATCGCTTCCACCGCTGACACCGGCGCGGACAACAGCTCGTAGATCGTGCCGGACCACTTCGGCAGGTAGATCCCGAACGAGGCGTTGGAAATGCTCTCGTTCAGCAGCGAGAGCATGATCAGGCCGGGGATGATGAAGGCGCCGTAGCTCACGCCCCCGATCTGGCCCATGCGCGAACCGATGGCCGTGCCGAACACGATGAAATACAGCGAGGTCGAAAGCACCGGCGAGGCGATGCTCTGGGTAAGCGTGCGGAAGGTGCGCGCCATCTCGAAGCGGTAGATCGCGGCGATCGCGTGCACGTTCATGCGTTGCCCCTTACCAGGCTGACGAAAATGTCTTCGAGCGAACTCTCCTCGGATTTCAGATCCTTGAAATCGATACCCAGTTCGCTCAGGCGCCGCAACAAGGCGGCGATGCCGGTTTCTTCTGCCTGCGTGTCGAAGGTGTAGATAAGCGCCTGCCGGTCGTCTGAAAGCGTAAGCGGCAGGTCCGCAATGGCGGTGGGGATGCTTTCCAGTGGCGATTGCAGCTGCAGGGTCAACTTCTTCTTGCCGAGCTTGCGCATCAGCGTGGCCTTGTCTTCCACCAGGATCAACTCGCCCTTGTTGATCACCCCGATGCGGTCGGCCATGTCCTCGGCCTCTTCGATGTAATGGGTGGTCAGGATCACCGTGACACCCGTTTCGCGAAGCTGCCGCACCATTTCCCACATGTCGTGGCGCAGTTCCACGTCTACACCGGCGGTGGGTTCGTCCAGGAAAAGGATGCGCGGTTCGTGCGCCAGCGCCTTGGCGATCAGCACGCGCCGCTTCATGCCGCCGGAGAGCGTCATGATCTTGGCGTCCTTCTTGTCCCACAGCGACAAACCGCGCAGCACTTTCTCGATATGCGCGTCGTTGCGCGCCTTGCCGAACAGGCCGCGGCTGAAGCTTACCGACGACCACACCGTTTCGAAGGCGTCGGTGGAGAGTTCCTGTGGCACCAGGCCGATGGCCTCTCGCGCATGCCGGAACTGGGTAACAACATCGAAGCCGTCTGCAGTGACGGTTCCGGAGCTTGGCCGCACGATGCCGCAGACAATGCCGATCAGGGTGGTCTTGCCTGCGCCGTTCGGGCCGAGCAGGGCGAAGATCTCGCCTCGGCGGATATCCAGGTCGACATGCTTCAGGGCGGTATGGCCGCTCTTGTAGGTTTTGCTGACACCCTTGATCGACACGACGGGGGCGGAACCGTTGATTTGCGTGTTCATGCTTGGACCTTGGCCTTCCATGGATGGAGGCATCAGTGGGCTTGGGTGGGGGCGGTATCGCGCAGCAACAACCCACCGACCATGGCGGCGATCGCGGCAAACGCCGTGGCGACCAGAAAAGCGACGCGGTAGCCGGCGGACAACGCCGCCTCTCGCGGCAGTCCGTGGGCGTGGTCGGTGGCAACGGCGGCAAGGGTAGCAAGTACCGCCAGGCCCAGCGCGCCGCCCAGCATGAACGCGGTGTTCACCACGCCGGACGCCAGGCCTGAATCATTGGGGCCAACCTCGCTCATGGCAGCCATCAGCACCGGGTTGAAGGCGATGCCGCCGCCCAGGCCCAGGAGCAGCATGGGCGGCAGGATGTCCACGAGGAAATTCCCGTCCACAGGAGCCCGGGCGAACCAGAGCAGGCCCGTCACGGCCAGCACCAGGCCCGCCACCAGCGGCTTGCGGATGCCAAAGCGCATCACCAGCTTCGCCGAGAGGCCCAGTGAAAACACCGCCATCAGGATGTTGGCCGGCAGGAACGCCATGCCCACCTTCATCGGGTTGTACCCCAGCACCAACTGCAGGTAAAGCGCGGAAAGGAAGAACCAGCCGAACATTGACGCACACCAGAAGACACCCACGACCGACGAGGTGGAAAGGTTGCGAAGGCGGAACAGGCCCAGTGGTACCAAGGGAGCTTTCACGCGCGATTCGTTCACCAGGAAGGCAACAAACAGCAGTACGGCCACTGCGCCGAAGCCAAGCGTCTGCGCCGAAAGCCAGCCTGCTTCACGGCCACCGACCACCGCATACACCGCCAGCATCAAGGCCGCCGTGATCGACACCGCGCCCACCATGTCCAGGTGGCGCGTGGCCGGAGGCGTATGCACCGCCGGCAGCAATCGCCACGACCAGGCGATCACCAGCAGGCCGATCGGCAGGTTCACCAGGAATACCCAGTGCCAACTCAGCGCACTGGTCAGCACGCCGCCCAGCATGGCGCCGATGCTGCCTCCACCGGCGCAGACGAAGCCGTAGGCCCCCATGGCCTTGGCACGGTCGGCCGGTTGAGGGAACAGGTCCATGATCAGCGACAGGGCCACGGCGGTGACCACCGCACCCCCGATCCCCTGCACGGCGCGGGCTATCACCAGCACGCTGCGGGTGGTCGATACCCCGCAGGCAAGCGATGCAACCACGAACAAGCCGATGCCCAGCAGGAAAAGCCTGCGGTGCCCGTACAGGTCGCCCAGTCGTCCACCGAGCAACAGGAATCCGCCGTAGGTAAGCATGTAAGCATTGATCACCCAGGCCAGCGCCGTTTCATCGAAGCCGAGGCTGGCCTTGATGGAGGGCAGGGCGACATTCACGATGGTCGTATCCAGCACGATCATCAATTCGCCCAGGCAAAGCAGGACCAGGGCCAGCCAGCGGCGATCGGCAAGGGGATGGTCGGTCATTCGGCGTCCATGATGGGGGAATACGCATGCGTCGAATGGGCCGGCCACATTTCGACATCGCGCATGGTACACCTCGGCGCCGAGGGCTACCGGGCAGCGCAGGTCTGCACAAGGAGCGCTAGGCTACGCTCGCAGTTCCCAACCAACCTAGCCTCGGAGTGTCGCCATGCGTTCCATTCACCGCCGTGCCATCGTATCCATCCTCTTGCTGGCGTGCGCTTCGGCTGCTGCCGCCACGCCTCCGGCGACGGGACTGGGCCAGTCATGGCCCAATGCTTCGGACGTCAGCGCCAGCCCGGGCTATCACGTCTACGTTTTCGAGAAAGAGGGCGTGCGTTACGTCCAGGTCAACGATGCCTCCGGCACCGTCCGCGGCGCCATCGCCTATACCGATGCCAATACCGTCCTTGATCTGCCCATCGGTGTGGATGCATCGCGTTGGGTCACGGTCACCGACGGCGCCGCGCCGGACGCCGCGAAGCAGGTCTACCAGGACGATTCGGTGACGGTGATCGTGGCCCCGCAGCCGGACGGCTCCGCACGCATGATGCTTGCGCCGGGCGATTGCGATAACCCGGCGCAGTGCTCGATCCGGGTACAGTGAAACGCTGAAGATCAGGAACGCTCGGGCCCCATAGCGGCCCGAAGCGTCTGCGCGCGCGCGCCCATCATCAAGGTGCCCGAAAGCGCGAACGCCAGCACCACCTGAACCTGGAGCGTTGCCGGGTCGAGGAGGCCCTTGGCCGTGATGGCCAGGGCCAGGCTGGCCGCCATGCCACCCACCGCGGTCCCGTGCCAGCCATGACGCCAGGCCAGGCCCAGAACCGGCCAGAGCAGGGCAAGGCGGGCCGCCTGACGCACGACATCGTCTTGCGTAGTGATGGCCAGCCAGGCCATCGCGGCGAGGGCCGGCAATACCCACCACAGGACGTCGCGGAACAGGGCGCTATGCCAGATCACCGCGATGCTAAGGCGCGCGTCATGAAGCGCACGGAAGCGCTCATGAAGCGCGAGGATGACGGGCGTGAGAGTGAGCGCGCCGAGGTACGCGCCGAGCAGATAAGCGAAGAAAAAATCGACCGGCGAAAGGTCGGGCCACTTGCCGGGCGTATGGAGCAACGCCGCGATTAAAGTGACGGTCGTGATCGCGGCGGTGATGACGGCGGCGCCGAGCGTGGCCGCGAGGATCATGGGCATCCTCAGGTGGCCGTCAGGGTCATGCAGGGGCCACCGCTGACGTAAGGGTTTTAATAGCGGCATCCATAACGCCACGGTCGGCACCGAGGCAAGGATCGCCCATGGGATGCCGAATTTTCCGGCGCAAAGGATAGCGTTCTCAACCAGGGGCAGACCCTCGCCCAGGGCGATCGCCGGCCAGTAACGGACAGGCAGCAGTAGCAGGCAGGCCAGGCGCAGGCCCGTGGTGAGGAGGAACTGTGGGAACGACACATGCAGGGCGAGCTGATAGATCACCCCGTAGGCGGCGGCGATCGCAACGTGCTGCCCCCAGACCCAGGGTTCCGCCCTGACAATTTCGCCTTCCGTGCTTCCCTTCACGCCCTTGTCGCCCCTAGCCTGATGGTTGTGGTCCGCCAATACACTGACAGCATGCCACGACTGCAAACCAAACGTGGGTCACAGGTCTCACGGCCGCAACCCATGAGGCAACTTTTGCCGAATATACGTAAGCAGCTGCCCTGGACGAGCGTGGAACGTACCGATTGCGTAGAGCAGGAATTTGCGAAATTCAGAAAGGCATCTCCAAAAATCGCTGCTGGAAACAGGCACCATTGCGCTGCAGGAGCCTTATTAGGCGCCCGGGACTTTCCATGGATGCCCTGTTCGAGATCAAGCTGGACATAGCCGGGCGCGGGACGCGCGCATCCGGCCGTACGCTGTACGAGGAATTGAAGGCGGCGATCATCGACGGGCGCCTGCGTCCTGGCACGCAGCTACCTGCCACGCGCGCCTCGGCCGCCTTTTTCGCCGTCTCGCGGAACACGGCGGTGCAGGCCTACCATCGTCTGTTGACCGAAGGCCTGCTGATGAGCCGACAAGGCTCGGGCACCTTCGTGGCCGATGCGCCGCCCATGCCGCGGGGAAGGAGCGTGGCCGCCGTTCCGGCCGCGTCCCATCCCGCGCTCAATCCCTTCTGGCTACGCAAGGACGTGACCGCCGCCATGGGGTTCTGGAGGGACACGCCCGATACCGTGGCGGGCGACGGTCCCTCCCTGGATTTCCGACCCGCGCTTATCGACCCGCGGCTTTTTCCCTTCGATATCTTCCGGCGCGTCATGACCGGGCAATTGCGCGGCCTGGAAAAGCGGCCGGCGCGCTACAAGAGCCCGCAAGGCAACCAGGGCAATTACCACCTCCGGGAAGCGATCACCCGCCACATCGCCTTGACCCGTGCCGTGGTGTGCACGGCCGACGACATCCTGGTGACCTCCGGTGCGCAGCAGGCTTTCGACCTGCTCGCTCGCGTGCTGGTCACGCCGGGCCAGACGGTCGTCGCTGTGGAAGACCCGGGCTACCCGCCCATGCGCGTGGCCTTTGCCGCGGCAGGCGCCACCCTGGTGCCCGTGCCCGTCGACGATGAAGGGCTGATGGTAGACCGCCTGCCTGTGAATGCCGGCGTGATCTGCCTTTGCCCGTCGCACCAGTTCCCGCTCGGCGTGTCGATGTCACCGCGGCGGCGCCAGGCCTTGCTCGACATCGCAAGGCAACGCGGCGCGGTGATCGTCGAGGACGACTACGACGGCGAATTCCGCCACGAAGGAAGCCCGCTGGAGGTGTTGCGCACACCTGCGCATGCCGACACCGTGTTCTATGTCGGCACGTTTTCCAAATGCATGCTGCCTTCGCTGCGCCTGGGTTACCTTGTAGCGCCGGCTTGGGCCATGCCCACCCTGGTGGCGGCGAAGAACTGCATGGACTGGCATTGCCCCACGCCGATCCAGCTGGGTGTGGCCCGCTTCATCGACGAAGGGCATCTTGCCGCGCATGTGAGGCGTATGCGCCAGCGTTACCGGGAGCGACGCGAGGCCTTGCTTGAAGTGATGGACACGCTGGCGCCAACGCTCACGCCACTGCCATCTTCCTACGGCATGCATCTGTCGGCGACTGTTCCAAGTGATATTGACGCCGAGGAAGTTGCAGGGTTTCTCCAGCGACGGCGGATCAAATTGCATACGCTCCACCGCTACTACCATGGGGTCGTGGACCGCCATGGTTTCGTTTTTGGGTTCGGTGCTCTGGAGCCGGAACAAATCCGGGGAGCGGGTGAGGCGTTGGCGGCAGCGCTTGCTTCGGCAAGATCGCTAAAAGACTGATAAGCCTGGCATCGGTGTGCTACAGTGTACTTACTTTGTAACACATGGGATAAGCCATTTCATGACCGATGCCACGTTTACCTTTAGGGTCGAAGAAGACCTAAAACAGGCCTTTGCTTCGGCAGCCCGCTCCCGAGATCGTAGTGGAGCGCAATTGTTACGCGACTTCATGCGGGATTTCGTCCGCGAGCAACGCGAAACTGCTCAGTACGATGTCTGGTTCAAAGCCCAGGTGCGTGCCGGCCTCAAAGCAGCGGATGCGGGCGACGTTACATCTGCCAAGGAGGTGGAGGCCGAAGCACATGCCTGGCGGAAAAGAACACTTGCGGCGATGAACCGGAAGGAGCGATCCAGTCGGTGAAACTTTTATGGACGAGCACCGCACGCAAGGATCGCGTGAACATCCGAACCTTCATCGAGCGTGACAACCCGGCTGCCGCACTTGAGTTGGATGAGGTATTTTCCGATCGCACAGCAGGATTACTTGAACTGCCGCTGATGGGTCGTACTGGACGGCTAAAGGGAACCCGCGAACTCGTCGTGCATGGTAATTACGTCGTAGTCTACGATGTCATGAAGGATGACATCCGCATCATTCGCATACTGCATGCTGCGCGGCGATGGCCCTAAGGAGAGGGCCGGACGAATGAACCACCCAGGCATGTCCTGCCTGTCGGCCCCAGTCACGTCATGGTGTTCATGACCGGTTAGCCAGCCGTGGATCACTTCGACACGACCCGATGGTTCATCCGTCCTGCGCTGACTCATGCAGGAGCATGTCGCCACGCTGTTTGCACTCAGAGTGGCGGGCGAGCCAGGATCGAAAACCGTGTCTAGATCAATACGGCCGGGCCGAAGCCCGCCTGACTGCCCGCCATAGAAAGACGGGGAATCACGGGTACCGCAGGCGATATTGCCTACGGCACCCGGATCTAGAACACGGGTTTCGATACCCGACCGCCGAGAGTTGCCCGGCGGCAAACAGATGATCGCGGATATGTCGCTCCAACTCCATATAGTAAGCGTCGCAAAGTTATCGCTGACATCCCATCGGACAAAACTCAAACTGTCATGCTCAACTTCGTTGTGTCGGCTTGGCTCGCAATGAACCTCGCTACCGGGTGAAAGTCATCACCCAGTTCGTCTCCCAGGTCTTGCCACCATCGTCGGAAAACGCCTGCTCGAATCGGGACGAGCCCGGGGTGATGTCGGCGAAACTGTTGCGCACCAGGATGCTTCGCCCATCGAGGGTGTCCTTGCCATAAAAATCCCCGCGTCCACCTTTGAACTCGCCGATCATCGCGCCATCGAGCATGCCGACACTGCTGTTGGTCCAGTTAAGATTCCACTGATGCGATGTCGGATCGTACAGGCGAAGTCCGACGCCTTCGATATGGCCCGCCGGTCCCTCGACTTCCAGCTCGAAGATGCTGGCGCGGCCGTTCCAGACCTTGCGAACGATCGATTCACCGTCGTAGGCGGTCCAGGTGGTCGAGCCCGTCAGCGGATGCACCAGCCGGGATACATGTGTCTTCCATGTACCGAAATGGAAGTCGAAGTCATGCTGGCCGTCGGGTTCGGCGGCCGCGGCGGGCCCCGTGGCGGTGAGGAGGATCGCAACTGACAACAACGGGCTTTTCCAGGTTTTTCCGCGCATGTTCATTGCTCGCCTGAGGGTTGATACACCAGGCGAATCACGTTATTGCAACGATGGGCAGGAACATAGGCGCCACTTCGCTGGAAAACATGCGGACCAATCGGGAGAGGAAACGCCGGCAAGGCCATGGCGGTGAAGTGGACCACCTTCAATTCCCGGAATTGGCCCTTTTTCATCCCCAGGGACCTTCCCTAAAGTGCCTTCGTGAGATTGGTCACGACGGAGGGCGGGATAATGCGGAAATGGTTGCTGCGTAGTGTCATGGTTGCAGGTGTCATCGCCTGCTTGCCGTTCATCGCAGGGGCGCAATCGCCCCGGGACGGCGCGCACGATTTCGACTTCGCCCGTGGCGTCTGGCATACCCATGCCACGCAAGTGCTCGACCCGTTCGAGGGCGGCACCCATACGGTTGTGATGGACGGTACGAAGACGGCCCGCCCGGTCTGGAATGGCAAGGCGTGGCTCGAAGAAATCGAGGCCGACGGGCCCGACGGACATTGGGAAGGCGCGACGCTTTTCGTCTATGACACCAAGGCCGGGCAATGGAGCCAGACCTACGTCGACAGCAGTTCCGGAAAGGTCGAGGCCCCGACCATCGGGGCTTTCAAGGACGGCCGTGGCGAGTTCTTCGGAACGAGCCTCTACAAGGATCGCACGGTGCTGGTGCGCGGCGTCTGGTCGGACATCAAGGCCGACGCCCATCACTTCGAAATTGCCTATTCGCGGGACGGCGGCCGCACATGGGCCACGGCGTTCAAGGCCGACCTGACGCGGATCAAGTGATCGCGTGGCTCTGGAGCAACGCAAAAAAAAAGCCCGGGTAGGAACCCGGGCCTTGAATATGGTGGAGCGGATGGGGATCGAACCCACGACCTTCGCATTGCGAACGCGACGCTCTCCCAGCTGAGCTACCGCCCCACTTGAGCGCAGAATGGTAGCAGCGGGTGGGGCGGCGATGGAAGGGGCCTGGGACGGGACGGGTTACCGGGGCCGAGGAAGTTCCGTAGTTTTCATGAAAACACCATGTCGCCGGTATGCTGGCCGCGGCATCCGGATTTCAGGCCTACGATGACTGAAGCTCACGACGCAGTGGTGCTCGCCGCAGGCGGTAGCCGACGACTGGGCCGTCCAAAGCAGAGCCTTACGATAGACGGCGAGACTCTGCTCGCCCGCACATCGCGTCTGGTTGCAGCAACGCGCCCGCAGAAGCTTGTCGTGGTCCTGGGCGCATTCGCCGACACCCTCCGTTTACAGGTATCGGGCGATCTCGTCGTGATCAATCCCCACTGGGCCAGCGGCATGGCGTCGTCGCTCCAACGGGCGGCGGATTGCCTGGCCGGACGCAAGCTTCCCGTGTTGATCACCGTGGTGGACCAGCCCGCGCTTGGCCAGGCACATCTTGATGCGCTCATGGCCGCTTATGACGGTCGGCGCGACGTCGTCACCGGCTATGGTGATGTACGCGGCGTACCGGCCTTCGTCCGCGCGAACACGATGCAGCTGGCCCGGGATCTCAAGGGCGAGCAAGGTTTCCGACACCTGTGGCTCGTTGATGAACCGCTCTGCGTCCGTGCGGACGAATTGGGCGACGATCTGGATACGGAGGATGATATTCGCCAGGCCGTCCTGTCAGGCAGGCTGGATGCAGCAAATTCACCTGATCAGTGAAGCGGCCCGTCGATAACGCTCAGCGACGTGCCCGTTCGCCCATGGCGCGCCGCCATGATTTCGGCAACCACGGCCAAGGCGATTTCGCCGGGTGTATTGGACCCGACATCCAGGCCGGCAGGCACGCGCAGCGAAGGTGAATCAACCCGGGCGCGTATCAGGTGAGCCCGCTCGCGCGATCCCAGGGCGCCCAGGTAAAAGGCGCCTGCATCGGAGCCTGCCCGCAGATAGGCAATATCCTGCGCCAGGTTACGCGTCATGGTGACAAAGGCCGTATTTTCGTCCAGCGGAACATTCAAATGAATGGTTTCGGGATGGCTGATCATCGACGTCCAGCCAGGGGCAAGCGTTGCCAGGGCGCCCAGTCGCTCACTTGAACTATCCACGATCGTGCCGCGCCAGCCCAACCGGCTTGCCACATCGGCCAGTTGGCGGGCCTCTTCGCTTGCTCCGGCGATCACCAGGCAAACGGGAGCGCGGAAGGATTCGATGAGAACGACCTGCCCGTGGTCCCGGATATCACACACCGCGGTTCCCGCAGGGATCGACCCACCGGTGATGTCGACCGCCCGCCTGTCGAAGTTGCGTCGGGGACGATCCGTTGATCCTGACGGCGGGAATATCGTGGACATCATGAAGGCCCGGCCGGCTTGCAAGGCGTCCTCCAGAAACGGAAGGAATTGAAGATCGTCGCATGAGTTGAATGGCTCGATGGCAACCTCCAGTGTCCCGCCGCATCCCATTTCCAGGAGAAGGTCGAGGCCTTGTTCCTCGTTGTAGCCGACATAGCGGATGTTTCCGCTATCCATGACCTCACGCGCCCGGTCGACCAGATCCCGCTCCGGGCAACCTCCGGAGAGGGTGTTGATGATGGCTCCGGTTTCATGGACCAGCATCGCGGCGCCCACTCGCCGGAAGGTCGAACCTTCCGTCCGTATGATCGTTACCAATGCGGCCCGCTCGCGCATGCTGTCCGTGTGCAGGGCGCGAAGCGCGTGTGCAAGATTCCGGATTTCCTGGATGGATTTCATCGGCGGCTATGGAAGGAGGGGTGAAATCCTTGCCTCGAGTACGTCGCGACGCCAGCCGGCCAAGCCGTCGGGCCATTGGCCTGACACGACATATTCATCCAGGTTGCGCCGTGCGCAAACCAGGCCCTGCGGAAGGTCCAGTTCCAGCGAAATAGCATCCACCACCAGCTTCATGGCGGTGATCGCTTTCTTCGCCTCGCCTGACGGATGTCCCGGGATCGGCAGTGTCGCCGCCACTTCCGCCGGTGTCACCGGCTGGTGCAGCAACGCGAACAGTTCCTGCCGCTGTGCCGAACGCAATGCACGTTGGCCGCGGCCGCGGGTATCGAGATCGGCCTGGCTATGTGGCAGGTTGTTGACGAGGCTCAATGCCAGGGCTTCGTCGAGCAACCATGGGCGTGGACGATCGAGCTTGCGGGCGGTGGTGTCGCGCCAGCGCAGGATGCGGCGAAGCAGCGCCTGTCGTTCGCGTGGCCATTCGGCCGCACCTCGCACGCCGCGCTGGGGCTGGTCGTCGCCGGCATGGGCGGCGCGGGCAAGCAGCCGGCGGCAGTCTTCTTCGAACCAGGTGTAGCGGCCACGCGAGTTCAGGCGTGTGACGAGTTCGGCGTGAATGCGATGCAGGTGCACCACGTCGAGCGTGGCGTAGGCCAGCTGGCTTTGTGTGAGCGGCCGCTGCATCCAGTCCGAGCGGGTCTCGCCCTTGTCCAGGTCGTCACCGATCACTTCGGCCACCAGCGCGCGATAGGACAGGCCCGCGCCCATCCCGGCATAGGCCGCGGCGATCTGGGTGTCGAAAAGCGTGTGCGGGCCTCGCGGCAGCAATGGCGCCAGTGCTTCGAGGTCTTCGCTGGCGCTGTGCATGATGCTGGTGACCGGGCGCTTGCCGAAGGCATCGTCAAGCAGGGTGCCGGCGTCGAAAGCCAGTGGGTCTACCAGGGCGTGGCGACCGCCGTATGACAGTTGCAGCAGCGCCAGCTGTGGATAAAAAGTGTCGCGGCGCATGAACTCGGTGTCCATGCCCACCGCGGCACCGGCGGGAATATCGCCCAGCCATGCGCCCAGCGCAGCCGCGTTGTCGATCCAGTCGGCGGCCGGGGCCGGCGAAAGTGCATCCATCTTGAATCCTTTGCGTGAACCTGAGCCGGTGCGCGCGGGCACCGCCCGTTGCCCTGTGTGCGTCGATTGCCTATGGTGACGGCGAAAGATAGCAGGCCGCCACCCGGGACGCCCGAAGACCATGCCCAGCACCGAAACCGTCCGACGACAGCGCGCGCTAGGCGGCGGCTTTGGCCTGGTGGTGTTGTGCTTTGGACTTTCCTATCATTTTTTCCCCGGATTGCTGCGTACTTCGTCACAGTCGCAGGGCCCGGTCCTGGCGCCGTCGGCCGCACCGGCGCCCAATATGGGGTTCGACCAGCGGCCACAGGCCGCGCCGCGCATGGTTTCGGAGGTGGATTCAGGACCGCCGCTGATGCTGGCGTCGGCCGCGGTGATCGCAGGTCATCGGCGTGAACCGGTGCCCGCACCGGAAGGCGCCTCGGTGCCCGATAGCGCCGAATCGAAGAAACTGCTCGAACGCGCCACCCAGGCGCTGGCGGCCGATCACCTCACCGGCGGGCCCGATAGTGCACTGGCGTTGTACAACGAAGTACTCAAGGCCAATGCCGATAGCCTCAAGGGCAAGGCCGGTGTGGCCGAAGTCCACGCGCGACTGCTCGCCGAAGCCGAACAAGCGCTGGCACTGGGCGATGGCGATACCGCGCGTGAACGCGTCAAGATGCTCAAGGCGATGCCCGACAGCGCGGCGGATACCGCGGCCCTGAACGACAAGCTCAAGCTCCTGGACCAGGTGCAACCCGTGTTGGCCCAGGCAGCGGACCTCATGCGTCAGGACAAGGCTGCGTCTCCTGTCGGTGGCAGCGCGCTGGACCTGTATCGCCGGGTGCTGTCGATGGATCCGGGCAACGCGGTGGCAAGCCAGGGCATGGCGCAGGTGCAGCGCGTGGTGCTCGACCAGGCGCTGACGGCCGTGGCAAGGAACGATTTCGCCGGGGCGGACAAGGCCCTGGCCGACGCTGCCGCGATCCAGCCCGATTCCCAGGCCCTGCAGGACACCCGGGGCCGGGTAGAGGGGATGAGGCGTCAGAGTGCTGAGGGCCTGCTGGCCCAGGCACGCTCCGCGCTCGATGCCGGTGACCAGGCTCTTGCAGGCAAGCTTGCCAAACAGGCCCAGGGCATCAGCCCGGATCTGGCGGGCCTGGACGAATTCAACGAACGCATGACCAATGCCCGTCTTTATGCCAGCTACAAGCCCGGCCAGGTGTTCAGCGATCGCTTCGTCGACAGTGGCGGACAGGGCCCGGCGATGGTCGTGCTGCCCACCGGCAGCTACCAGATGGGTTCCGCTGAGGACGAAAAGGGCCACGACGCAAGTGAGTCACCGCGCCATACCGTGGACATCGCCAAGGGTTTTGCCTTGTCACGAAGTGAAGTGACCGTGGGCCAGTTCCGCGAGTTCGTCCGCGCCACCGGCTATGTGCCTGATTCGCAGAAGCTAGGCGGCTCAAGTATTTACGATGAAGCCAGCGGCGGCCTGCGCGACGACGCCCAGGCCACCTGGATGTCCGACTACGCAGGTAAGCCCGCGGCCGACGGCCTGCCGGTGATCAACGTATCGTGGAACGACGCCCGCGCCTTTGCAGCATGGCTGGCCAGCCGCAGCGGTCAACGTTACCGCCTGCCCAGCGAGGCGGAGTTCGAGTATGCCGAACGTGGTGGTACCGCCACGCGCTTCTGGTGGGGCGATGGCAGTCCCGCCAGCCGGGTGGAAAACATCACCGGCAGCGGTGACCGCACGACCAGCGGCCGGCGCTGGAGCAACGCCATGCCCGGTTATCGCGATGGATACTGGGGGCCGGCGCCGGTGCAGTCGTTCGCGCCCAATCCCGATGGCCTCTATGACATGGGCGGCAACGTCTCGGAGTGGGTGCAGGACTGCTGGCACGATAATTACATCCGGGCGCCGCGCGATGGCAGCGCATGGGACAACCCAGGTTGCACGCGGCGGGTGATCCGCGGTGGCTCCTGGGGCAGTGCGCCCGACATGCTGCGTTCGGCGTTCCGCCAGGGTGCCGGTGCCGACACGCGCAGCGCCCGCGTGGGTTTCCGCGTATTGCGCGAGCTATAGCCCTTCGGCAACACGTGCGGTGACGGCATCCGACGTGCCGGCGATATTTCGCGTGGCAATTACCGCGGGCGTCTGGCCAGCCACCGGTCCAGCGCATTGGCGAAAGACTGGCGGTCGCGCTGGCCGAATGCCGAAGGGCCGCCGGTGTCCACGCCGCTGCCACGCAATTCTTCCATGAAATTGCGCATGGACAATCGCTGGGCGATCGTCTCGCGGGTATAAAGCTCACCCCGTGGATTCAACGCCAGGGCGCCCTTTTCCAGCACCAGCGCCGCCAGTGGAATGTCCTGGGTTACCACCATGTCGCCCGCCGCCACGCGTCGGACGATCTCGCCATCGGCCACATCAAAGCCGCCGGGTACCTGGACGGTGTGGATGTAGCGCGATGGTGGGGTACGAAGCCATTGGTTCGCCACCAGGGTGACGGTGATTTTCTCCCGTTCGGCGGCGCGGAAGAGGATCTCCTTGATGACAACCGGGCAGGCGTCGGCGTCCACCCAGATCACCGGGCCCGGAGCCTGGCTCATGCGTGCGGCCAGTCCACGGCGCCGTCGATGATGGTGTTCGTCCTCCCGCCCACCCATATCGCACCGTCGATGCGCACGGTGATACTGGCGTCGTGCCCCACTTCACGCCCCTGGCTGACCCGATACCCGCGGGCCAGTGCGCCCGCTGGCTCCGCGTGCGCGATGTAGGCGGCGATCAGGCCGTTGGCGGCTCCGGAGGCAGGATCCTCGACGATATCCACGCCCGAAGGAAATGCGCGTACCGCAAGCTCGACACCCGGCTCACTGCTGCGAGCGAACACGCAAAGGCCCAGGCTGTCTGTATCACGCGCCAGCATGCCGATGGCGGCATGGTCCGGGTGCCAGGCGCGCAGTACCGCCTCGTCGGCGAATTCGGCGATCCACCAGCGACGGCCACCCTCGACGAAGGCCGGCGGCAGGGGGCCGGTCTGGATGCCGTGCAGGACATCGCGAAGTGCGCTAAGGCCGATCGGTGCAGGCACCACGCGCGCAGGCGGTGCCTGCACGAACAGCACACGCTCACCGTCATGGTTCTCCACCCGGATCGGCAACACGCCGGCGGCGCATTCCTGGTGCAACAAGCCGTCGGCGGAGGGCCGGCATAGCCCGGCGTCGAGGGCGGCGTGCGCGCTGCCGATGGTGGGATGCCCGGCGAAGGGAATTTCCTTGCGCGGTGTGAAGATGCGCGCACGGTAGCTGGCGCCCGGTTGCGTCGGCGGCGTAAGGAAGGTGGTTTCGACCAGGTTCGTCCAGCGGGCGAAGGCCTGCATGGCCTCGTCGGTCCAGCCTTCTGCATCGATGACGACGCCGAGCTGGTTGCCGCCGCCCGGCCTGGCGGCGAAGACGTCCAGCTGCTGGTAACGGATCTGGTGCATGAGGGCAGGCGCCGTGGTGGGGACACGAGCCGCTCATGATAACCCCTATATGCCGCCGCCTGGCGCGACGGTATGGCCTTATCGCCCGATTCGGCCGAAGCCGAACAACGAAGCACGCGGATGCGTGCCACCATGGATGGCCTCGCGCAGGATCTCGGCGGCAATGACGCTATAGGTGATGCCGTTCCCCCCATAGGCCATGGCAAAGTGCACACGGGGGTCACCGTCCGAAAGCGTGCCGATGTAAGGGAGTCCATCGGTGGTCTCGGCGAATGTTCCCGCCCAGGCAAAGCCCGGTTCGAAGCTGCGGCCACCCGATAGCCGGGACAACTTCGCCAACAACCGGTCTGCTTTGCCAGGCAATGCGGCGTCGCGCTTGCTGGCAATGTCCAGCTTGTCGTCCTCACCGCCCACAAGCACGCGCCCGTCATCGGTACTGCGCAGGTAAAGGTAGGGACGGGCCGATTCCCAGGCCACATTGTTTTCCAATGCGAAGGGCAGGTGGCCCACGGGTTCGGTTACCAGTGCATAGCTGCTGTGATTGCGGGCCACGCGGTATTTGAGCCAACGCTGGGATTCATAACCGGCGGCGATCACCAGATGCCGGCAGCGGACGTGCGCACCGGCATGGGTGGCAAGCTCCAGCCAGCCACCACCGGCATCCTTCCAGCCCGTCACTTCGGTGCGGTCATACACGCTGGCGCCGCGGTCGACCAGCTGGTGCAGGGCGTGGCGGCAAAAACGGTACGGATCAACCACCGCTGCCTGCGGTGTCCACATCGCCGCAGGGGCCTTCAGGCCGAAGCGGTCCACGACATCACCGGCCTCAAGCCATTCCACGGCCAGGCCTGCTTCGCACCGGGCGGCGAATTCCCCGGGGAATCCACGTGCGTCCTTCGCTGAAGAAGCATAGTAAAGGCTCCCCACGCGCCGGAACCCGACATCGACACCGATGTCCCGCGCATGGCCTTCGAAATCGTCGATGGCCTGGCTGCACGCCCGATATGCCTCGTCGGCAAAGCGCTGGCCATACATGGACCGAAGCTCCGTGAGTTCCGTGTCGATCTCGTATTGCAGCAAAGCCGTACTGGCCGAAGTACTGCCCCAACCGGCCTCACGCCGGTCCAGCACCACCACATCCAGTCCGGAAGCGGCAAGTTCCCGCGCGATCAGCGCGCCGGTAATGCCGGCACCGATCACCGCCACCTCGCACGTCAGGTCACCCTGGAGCGCCGGAAACGCGCCAAGCAGGCCATGTTCCAATGGCCAGAACGGATGACCGCTTTTGATGTCCATGGCTGTCCAGTCGATTTCAAGCGCCGACCATTACCGGCCCGGCGTCAACGCGGCGTATCGACAACCCGGGGTCCGGGACGCCACTATGCCGCGCCCGACAAGGAGATCACCCCGTACCATGGCCTCGATGCCCATCACCCTGATCATCATCGCGCTCACCGGCGTCGTTTCCTTCATGGCCTTGCGCGATGGCCGACTGATGGCCCGCCTGATCTTCTGGCCGCCCGCCGTGGCCCGTGGCCGCGAGTACCAGCGCCTGGTCACTTACGGCATCGTGCACGCCGACTTCAACCACCTGCTGGTTAACATGCTCACCCTGTTTTTCTTCGGTGGGTTCCTGGAGCGGTTCTACACGGCGCAATTGGGCATCCTGGGATACGTGTTGTTCTATGTAGGCGGCCTGATCGCCTCGATCCTGCCAAGCTATTTCAAGCACCGGGAAGACCCCAACTATCGCAGCCTGGGCGCCTCCGGCGCAGTATCGGCCATCCTTTTCGCCTACATCCTGTTCCGGCCGTGGTCGATGATCGGCGTCATGTTCGTGATCCCGATGCCGGCCATCGTTTATGCCGTGCTCTACGTGGTGTATTCGGTGTTCATGGAGCGGCGCGGTGGTGGCAACGTCAACCACAGCGCGCACCTGTGGGGCGGTGCATATGGCATAGCCGCCACCCTTGTGGTCGAACCGCGCCTGGTTGGCCATTTCGTGCAGACGCTGCTCAATCCTTGAAGCCGCATGTGACTTCCACCCGCGCTTGCGAGATGATGTGACACGCGTACATCACGAACGGGATGTTCTTATTCCCGAATGCAAGAGCGCGAAGCCTGCACACGGTGAGCCAGGCGCGTCGCGCAACCCGACCGGAGGAGCTAACGCATGGCAACCACCCGCAAGTCCACCGCGAAGAAATCCGCGGCACGCAAGACAGGCAAGAAGGCCACTGGCAAGAAGGCTGCCGTGAAGAAGGCACCCGCCAGGAAGGCTGCCGCGCGCAAGACACCGGCGAAGAAAGCGGCGGCAAGGAAAGTTACGGCCAGGAAGGCTGTTGCACGGAAACCAGCTGCGAAGAAGGCCGGAGCCCGCAAGTCCGCGACGAAGAAAGTTGCGAAGAAAACCGCTCGCAAGACGGTCGCTCGCAAAACAGCCGCGCGCAAGGCTGCACCCCGTAAGGCTGCACCCCGTAAGGCGGCAGTGAAGAAAGCTGCCTCGCGCAAGGCTGCCGCAAAGAAATCCACGGCGAAGAAGGCTGTAGCCAGGAAGCTGCCCGTTGCCAGGACCGCCGTCGGCAAGGCAGCGAAGAAAGTCGCGCCGCGCAAGGCCGCCAAGAAGGCGCCGACTCGTGCTGGCGCGAAGAAGGCCGCACCGCGCAAGGCGCCTGCCCGCAAGGTGACAGTTGCCAAGTCGCCGGCGAAGAAGGCACCGGTGAAGAAGGCAGCCATCGTGCAGGCGAAGCCGCAGGTAAACGTCAAGCCCGCGGCCAGGCCAGTAAAGAAGGCAGCCCCTGCTTCAGCGGCCAAACCGGCGGCGCTGCCGCGCAAGGCTACGTCCAGGCCCGCAGCGCCTGCTCCCAGGCCCGCAGCGCCTGCTCCCGCTGCAACGGAGGCGGTCCCGCCGCGTCCGAGTGAACTGGGTGTCGAAACCGAACACGTTCCCCTGATCACGCAAGAGGAAGCAGTGGCCAATATCCAGGCATTGCTCGACGCCAAGCGTGAACGCGTCCGCCAAGGGCCGTCCTGGCCTGGCGAAGGCGGTGCGGCAGGTTCCGCGCCGGTGAACGACGCGCACGAGGCGACGCCGGTGCCTTCGCCTGAATCCACATATGCCAACCACGCGCACGAGCGCGGCGACCAGGCCAAGCGCAAGGGCTGAACGGCAGGCATCCACCAGGGGCCGGCACGCGCCAACTTAAGGACCCATTCAACGCCGCCAGCGCAGCTTGGTGGCGTAAGGCAGACAGGGTGTCGAGATGAAAACCGTTTGGCGTTGTGCCGCTCTTGCCGTGATGGCAGGGGCATTGTCGGCGTGTTACTACGAGCCGGCCTACGTGCGTTCCGGCGGCGGCGCCTACATCGGCGAGTCCGCACCGGTTTATTCCGACCCTTACCCCGTCTATCCGGCTTACTATCCGGGCTATGACGACTACTACTACGGCAGTGGTTTCGGCGTCTCGACCATCTGGGTCGACGATGGCCATGGTCATCGCTATCGCCGTCCGTCCGATTGGCGCGATCACGGCGGCCGTGGCCGTCCGGGAGGGTGGAACGGGCGTCCAGGCGATCGCCATGACGGAGCGGTGGGCGATCGCCGCCCGCCTCCTGGTGGATGGCGTGGCAGGGCCGATGATGGGCATGGGCGGCCTGGCGGCTGGCAAGGACGTCCGGGTAGTTCCAGCCAGGGTGGGCGCCCATCGGGTGCACGTCCGTCGGGTGGGTACCATGGCAACGGTGGCAGCAACGGCAACCACGGCGGGTCGCGCGGGGACAGTCACCGCAGCGATCACTGACGGCAGCGCATGACTCGGGGCGTGCAAACGCTCCGCTCGTGCTTGCTGGCGGTTGCGCTGCTGTTGCCCGGGGGTTGCTATTACGCACACGTGGCGAGGGGACAGGCGTCGTTGTTGGTGCATCGGCAGGCGATCGATCGCGTGCTTGCGGACCCTGCTACCGATACAACCGTCGCGGATCGGCTGAAACTTGCCTTGAAGGCGCGACGTTTCGCCTCCGACATGCTGGCACTGCCGCGCAATGGCAGCTATACCCGATACGTGGATATTCACCGGCCCTACGTGGTTTGGAATGTGTTCGCCACGCCGGCCTACTCCATCAAGGCCGTCAATCATTGCTTCCCCATCGCCGGCTGCGTCGCCTACCGCGGGTATTTTTCGCAAGCGCAGGCCGCGCGTGAAGCCGATCGGCTACGTGCCCTTGGGGACGATGTGAGCGTGGGCGGTGCGCCTGCGTATTCCACCCTTGGCTGGTTTGACGATCCGGTGCTAAGCAGCATGCTGCGATGGGACGATGACGAACTGGCCGGCGAGGTGTTCCATGAACTGGCGCACCAGCGTGTCTACGTGGCCGGCGATACCGCCTTCAACGAGTCCTACGCGACGTTCGTGCAGCGGCAGGGCCTGGATGCATGGCGACACGCTCGAGGGCTGGGTCCGGTGGATCCGCGCGGAGACCGCATGGAAGCAGCGTTTACCCAGTTGGTGATCGATCTGCGGCAGTCGTTGGCCGACATTTATACCCGCGGCGGGGAGCCGATGACGCTGGCGAAGGAAAAGCGTGCTGCCTTCGCCGGCTTCCGTGAACGCTACGCGCATTGGCGCGATACGGACTTCGGTGGCGACAAACGCTACGACGCATGGGTGGCGGGGGACCTCAACAACGCCAGCCTGCTGCCGTTTGGCCTGTACGAGCAATGGGTGCCGGCTTTCACGGCCCTGTTCGCCCAGGTCCATGGTAACTGGGCCGCTTTCCATGCGCGCGTAGCAGTATTGGCCAGGGAACCGAAACAAGCGCGACAGGCTAGCCTCGAGGCGCTGGCTACTTCGGCCTGCGCGACGCCATGTGGCTGAGGTAGGCCACCAGGTCGTCGAGGTCGGCATCGCTGAGCGTGCGCCTGTCGAACGCCGGCATCTTCGCCTCGGGCCAATGGCGCAGGTCCTGCGGGTTGCGCACCAGTTTCTTGAGGTAGGCCGTGCCCAGGTACTCGGTTGGGCTATGGGGGATGTTGAGGTCCGGTCCGAGCCGGGCGTCGCCCTGGCCATTGAGCGTGTGGCAGGTGATGCAATCCTTCTTGAACACGGCGAATCCCCGTCGGGCCGGCGCGTCCGGCGGCAGGGCGGGGTCGGGCAGCATGCCGGGGAACCTCGTGTCGACGTCGGTGGTGACGCGCACGGTGGCTACCTGGAAGGGCCACTGTTCGCGGCCCACGCCGGCCGCTGAAGGTTCAGTCCAGACCACGTAGAACGGCCCCGCCGATGGTTTGCCCGGCCCTACCGGAGGCCAGGGATGGCCTTCAGGTTCGATCGCGAGCCAGCCGGTGGTACGGCCGCCGTCAATCACCAGGTGCGCAGGCACTTCACCGGTGAATCCGTCGGTGGCGACGAACTGCACATGCGCATCGGCGGCAAGGCCCGAAAGCAGTGAGCGCAAGGGCACTGCCCTGTAGTGCATGTCCCGGTGGTACACCGGGTCATCGGGTACCAAGATGTCGCGCGCGTCCGGGCGTGCGCGCATCTGGGCCGCCGTCAGCACGCGGACCTGGCCCAGGCCTTCGATGCGCAGGTCCTGGGCGGCGCCGGCGCCGGGCAGGGCGAGCAGCAGCGCCAACAACGGGCCAAACAGTTTTGAAGGGATTCGCATGTCAGAAGGCAGGCAGCACCGCGCCCTTGTAGCGGGACTGGATGAACGCTTTCACCTCGGGACTGGTCAGCGCCCTGGCCAGTTTCTGTACACGCGGATCTTCGCGGTTGTCATCCCGCGAAACCAGGAAATTGACGTAGGGGGAATCCTTGCCTTCGATCAGCAGCGCATCCTTCAACGGGTCGAGTTTGGCCGCCAGCGCATAGTTGGTGTTGATCAGGGCCAGGTCCACTTCGCCCAGTACTCGCGGCAACATCGCCGCTTCCATCTCGCGGAATTTAAGGTTCTTCGGATTGGCCGTGATGTCCTTGAGCGTTGCCAGACGGTCGTTCGGATCGGCCAGGGTGATCAGGCCGTTCTTCGCCAGCAGAAGCAGCGCGCGGCTGTTGTTGCTCGGATCGTTCGGGATCACCACGCTGGCGCCGTCGGGCAGGTCGCCGATCGACTTGTACTTGCGCGAATAGGCGCCGAACGGCTCGATGTGCACACCGACCACCGTCACCAGGTGGGTGCCGCGTTCGCGATTGAACTGGTCCAGGTAGGGCTCTGTCTGGAAGTAGTTCACGTCGATCTGGTTCTGCGCCACCTGCAGGTTGGGCTGCACGTAGTCGGCGAACACCTTGATGTCCAGGGTGATGCCCTCACGGGCCAGCATGGGCTTGACGAAGTTCAGGATTTCAGCGTGCGGCACCGCGGTGGCGGCCACCGACAGGTGCGTGTCGTCGGCAGCCTTCTGCCCACAGCCGGCCAGTGCCAGCAGGGCGGCGGCGAGGATGGGCAGGAGGGTCTTCATTGATGGATATCCGTGTTTTTGTTGCGGTGCGGCAGCATAGCCTTCCAGACATCCAAATGGCAAAGGCGCCTAGTGGTGGGACATCCGGCGCACGATCGCGTCGCCCAGCATCTGTAGCAGCTGTACCAGCAGTACCAGCAGGGCAACGGTCACGATCATGTAGTCGGGTTTGTAACCCAGGTAACCGTATTGGTAGGCGAGGCTTCCCAGGCCGCCGGCGCCGATGATGCCGCCCATCGCCGTATAGCCCACCAGTGCGATGGCGGTCACCGTGATCGCCGCGACAATGCCGGCGCGGGCCTCGGGAAGCAGCACGCGCTGCACGATCTGCCCGGTGGTGGCGCCCATGGCCTGGCTGGCCTCGACAACACCGGTGCCCACTTCGCGCAGGGCGCTTTCCACCAGTCGCGCAAAGAACGGCGCGGCGCCGATCACCAGGGGTGGAATGGCGCCACGGATACCGATGGTCGCGCGCATCAGGAAGAAGGTCAGCGGCATCAGCAGGATCATCAGGATGATGAACGGGATCGAGCGCAGCACGTTCACCACCAGCGAGAGCGCAGCGTAGCTCCGCGGACTGTCGTGCAACTGGCTGCGACTGGCCAGGAACAGCCATACGCCAAGAGGCAGGCCGATCACGACCGTGAGCAGCAGCGAGCCGCCAAGCATCAGCAGGGTGTCGATGCAGGCCTGGCCGATTTCCGTCCAGTCAGTGATGTTGGGGAACCATTGTTGCAGCAGCGAAGGCGCGTTCATCGGGCGATCTCCTGCACCACTACGCCCGCGGCGCGAAGCTGCGCCACGGCGGCATCCATGCGGGCCCCGCGCATGGCCAGGGTGAGCTGGCCGTACGGTATGTCCTTGATGCGGTCGATACGGCCGGACAGCAGGTTGTATTCGATGCCGGTGTCGCGCACCACCGACGACAGGGTTGGCGCATAGGTGGCCTCGCCACGGAATGACAGGCGCATCAGCCGTCCTTCCACCGCGCTGTAGTCCGGACCGCCTTCATCGCCGTGCTCGGCCTCGCTGACGAAGCGCCGCGTGGTGGGATGCTCCGGATGCAGGAAGACATCAACCACATTGCCCAGTTCCACCACGCGCCCGGCATCGAGCACGGCGACCCTGTCGCAGACACGGCGGATCACGTCCATCTCGTGGGTGATCAGCACGATGGTGAGGCCCAGTTCCCGATTGATGTCCAGCAGCAGGTCCAGCACCGAGGCCGTGGTCTGCGGATCGAGCGCGCTGGTGGCCTCGTCGCACAGCAACACCCGCGGTTTGTTGGCCAGCGCCCGCGCGATGCCCACGCGCTGCTTCTGGCCGCCCGACAGCTGGGCCGGGTAGTTGTCGGCGAGCCCGGCAAGGCCCACACGCTCAAGCAGTTCCTGCACGCGCCGGGCGATGGCCGCCTCGTCCATGCCTGGGCGAAGGCGCAGCGGAAAGGCGATGTTGTCGCGCACGGTGCGCGAGGACAACAGGTTGAAATGCTGGAAGATCATGCCGATGCCTGCACGAAGGTCGCGAAGCGCCGCACCATCGATGCTGGTGACGTCCGCGCCGTCGATAACCACGCGGCCGGCGGTGGGCTTCTCCAGCAGGTTGACCAGCCGCAACAGGGTGGACTTGCCCGCTCCCGAATGGCCGATGATGCCGAACACTTCGCCCGCTTCGATGGCCAGGTCCGTCGGCTGCAGGGCGGGTATGTCGCGGCCGCGCACGCGGTAGGACTTGGCAACGGCCTTAAGGGTGATCAAAGCAGGGCGTTCGGTCATGCACGAATCTTAACCTGCATGGAAGGCCGGCGAGGGTTTAGACTTCCGTATCTTTGGTGCGCGCGGGGACGACCGATGGCTTCGATCTACGACTTCAGCGCAAGCGACATCGATGGTCGCGGGCGTTCGCTCGGGGAATTCGAGGGCCGGGCGTTGCTGGTGGTGAACGTGGCCTCCAAATGCGGCTTCACGCCGCAATACAAGGGCCTGGAGCAACTTCAGCGGGAATTTTCAGCACAGGGATTTGACGTCCTGGGTTTCCCCTGCGATCAATTCGGCCACCAGGAGCCCGGCGACGAGGCGCAGATACGCGATTTCTGCTCACTGACCTACGATGTTTCGTTCCCGATGTTCTCCAAGGTCGAGGTCAATGGCGAGCACGCCCATCCGATGTACCGGTGGCTCAAGCACGAGGGCAAGGGGATCCTGGGCAGCGAGGCGATCAAGTGGAACTTCACCAAGTTCCTGGTTGATCGACACGGACACGTGGTGCGCCGCTACGCTCCCACCGATACCCCGGAGAAAATCGCCCGGGACCTGCCTGGCGTGCTGGCCGGCTAGCCAATCCAGGGGCGAGGTTTGCAGTCGTGCGCCGCGTCACTTAGCCTACTCGATCCCTCAAGGCAAAGAGCCCCACGATGAAGATCGCCAAGAACACCGTTGCATCGTTCCACTACACCCTCACCAACGATGCCGGTGAGGTGATCGACAGCTCCGATGGCCGTGAACCGCTGGCCTACATCCATGGCGAGGGCCAGATCGTCCCGGGCCTGGAAAACGCGCTGGAAGGCCGCGAGAAGGGCGACAAGCTGAACGTGGATGTCGCACCCGCCGAAGGCTATGGTGTGAAGCACGACGAACTCATCCAGGTGGTGCCCCGCGAGGCCTTCCAGGGGGTGGAAGACCTCCAGCCGGGCATGCAGTTCCAGGGTCGCAACGACCACGGTGCGATCAACGTCACCATCACGCGGATCGAGGACGACCAGGTTACCGTCGACGGCAACCATCCCCTTGCCGGCGAAACCCTGCACTTTGCCGTTGAAATCTCCGACGTGCGTGAGCCGACCGCCGAGGAACTGAGCCATGGCCATGTCCATGGCGTGGGCGGCCACCACCACTAAACCTGACCGCTGCCGGGGTTCGCAGGCTCAGCCTTCGACCCCGGCTTGGGCTAATACCAATCCAGCAACGACACACCCAGGCCCAGGTAATTGGCGCTGTGGTTGTAGTCGATCAGGCTCTCGCCGTAACCATTGAAGGCTTCGAAGTAACCGCGCAGGTTGCCGGCTATCGGAAAGCTCCAGGTAAAGCGTAGCGAGCCATGCGAGCGGTCCCCGGTGCGGAAGGAGTGCCGCGCCGCCAGGCCGAACTCGTTGGAATCCCATTCGCGGATCACCTGCACTTCGCCCCGGCCCATGTAGTCGGAGATGTCAGGATTGTCGTCGGTCTTGCGATCTTCCGGGATACGCCACCACGGCCGCAGCATCACCACCCAGCCCGGCCGCTCGAAGCCGACGTCCGCCACCACGCGGTTCCAGCTTCGCGAGAGCGGATCGGCTCGCCCGTTCGATTGATGGTTCACGCCGATGGTGAGCAACCGGCCCTCCCAGCCGAGCACCTGGTAGTGGGTGTTGAACGCCAGCAGTGCTTCAGGTTCGTAGTCGGTTTCGCGGAAGGGGCGTGAGATATCCTTGTTGTAGACCTGCCAGCGGGACGATTGCGTGTAACCGACCCACAGGTCGCCCACGTCGCCGAACACGCCCTGCCACGCCTTGGTCTTAAGGCTCAGCTGGAACTTCGCCTCCACGTTGTCCAGTCCCTGGTCTTCGCTCACCGTATGGTTGGGTGCGGGGCTCGACGGTCGCTGGTTCTGGTCGCTGCTGACGAACACCGGTAACACATAGGTCGGCTTGTAGCCGCGCAGGTTGAATGTGCCCAGCTTCGATTCCGGTGCGAGTTCCCAACGGCTATCGAGCAGCGAGACGGGTGCTGCCACGCCTTCGCCGATGGAGGTGCCTTCGATATCGCGGTGCGCGGCTTCGAAACCTGCCAGGTCGCGGCTGGCTTCCGGATTGCCCTTTTTCTGCGCAGTGACCAGGTTGGGCCTGCCCACGGCCTTGTCATAGCAGGCCAGGCGTTGTGAGTCGGTCTCTATGGCAGAGCAGGCGCGGATGTCCAGCGGGCTGGGGTTCTGTGCGCGGGCCATGCCCAGTGCCAGGCACGCAGCGGCACCAAGCGCCGTGGTGGCGGCGGTGTGTTTCATGCAGTGCTCTCCCTTGGGCACATCACTTTTATAAAAAGCACGCGAAGGAAGAGTGTAGCCAATGCCTTTGCGGAAGAATGTCGAACAGGCCCCGGATCAGCCCGGGACCTGTTCGACCGCGCTTACTTTCCCTGCGTCCAGCGTTCGTACTCGGACTTGGTGATGCGCCCGTCGCGGTTCTTGTCGGCGTACTGGAAGTCGTTGGCCAGGGCCGGATAGGCCGCGGCATCGGCTTCGCTGATGGACTTGCCGCTCTTGGCGAGCGTGGAGAAATCCGGCGGTGTACCCATCGCGGCCACCTGTGGCTGGCTGCTATGCACTTCCACCTGGGCGCCGGCTGTCGGTGCCATGGCGGCGCCGGCAGGCGGTGGCGGCGCTTGTGTGGCTGGAGCCGGCGCGGTGCCTGGCGGGGGCGGCAACGGCGCATCGCTCGGCGGGGGCGGCGGTGTGTCGGTGGGCGGCGGAGGCGGTGGGGGGACCGGAGGTGCAGGGGCTGTCGGCGGGGGTGGTGGCACCGGCGGTTGCGACGTGTCGGTCTGGGCCACGGCCACACTGCCGGCGAACAGCGAGGTGGCCAGGGCGAGGGCGCGAAGGCCGGTTCTGGGTTTGAACTTCATGGGCGATTCCTCCAGTGGGGGGACGGGGGGATGGGCCGCCTAGCCACCGCTGCCTGCGGCAGCGGGCGAAGTGCTCGCCGGGGCGGCATCGGGCGCACAGCTCTTGCCATGCAGCGCCTGCTTCAGGTTCGAAGCCAGCGAATTGCAGCGGTTGGCCAGCTGCGGACGGATATCGGGATCTTGCGAGTCGCGAAGCAGGGTGTGACGCATCTGCTCGTAGCGCGAATCGATCTGGTCGGCCGGGTAGATCGCCGCCGCGCGGTGGCAGCTTCGGTAGCTGGCCAGGTAGTCGTCGCAGGCGGGAACGCCGGTACTCGAGGGCAGGCCCGCGTCCGAAACGGAACTTGCAGCCTTGCGGACGGTACCGCTGGTGCTGCGGGAGGTGCCGGCGGTCGATGACGTGGTGCGCGTGGTGGGTGCGACAGTGCTGGTGCTGGTCGTCGAGGAGGTCGTCGGCTTGGCCTCCTGGTGCGAACACCCGGCCAGGATCAGGCCGGCCAGGCCGAGCGGTACAATAAGCTTACTGGTCAGGTTTTTCATGGCGAACCCCCGTTTGGTCGTTTTGGTCTTCAAAAGGCTACCTGCTTGGTCCCGCCCGGCGGGACTTCCAATGAACCGGGCAAAGCATGCGGCCCGCACCGGTGAACGCGGCGTGTTGGCTTGATATCCCGCTGCCATCGCAATTTTGCCGTAGGGGGGGTATGATGCCCGGACTGTGTTTGCCGGGGATGGGGAAGTCCTGTCCCGATGCGCTGATCCAAGATCTGCCACATCGCTTCGCTCCTTGCGTTTCTTGCACACCAGTAAGTCGGCCGTTCGACCCTTGGAACAAGGTCACGGTTGAGTTCAGTAAATCGTTCCAGGAGTGGTAAAAGCATGTCAGAACGTCAGCTCGGCACCGTTAAATGGTTTAACGATGCCAAGGGTTTTGGATTCATCAGCCGCGATAACGGCCCGGACCTTTTCGTACACTTCCGCGCTATCCAGGGCAACGGCTTCAAAAGCCTTGTTGAAGGCCAGAAAGTCAGCTTTACAGTGACGAAGGGCCAGAAGGGCGATCAGGCTGAAGAAGTCTCTGCCGCCTAAACTCGTGTGGTAAGTCGCCGGCCCCCCGTGGCCGGCTTAATTGTTGTGTAACTCGTATTGGAGTGTTTTATGTCGGATCGTGAGATCGGCACTGTCAAGTGGTTCAACGATGCCAAGGGCTTCGGCTTCATCAGCCGCGAGGGTGGCAAGCCGGACGTGTTCGTACACTTCCGCGCCATCCAGGGCAACGGCTTCAAGAGCCTTGCTGAAGGCCAGAAGGTCAGCTTCAAGGTGGTGCCGGGTCAGAAGGGCGAGCAGGCTGAAGAAGTCCAGGCCGTCTGATCCAAAGGCGTCATGGTAAGTAAGAAAGGCCGGGCGGTAACGCCCGGCCTTTTTCATTTGCGAAAGTTGTTGCGACCGCTTGATATGAGCCGGCCGTAGCGGCACGTTGGATATTTACCTCCGTCGAGGAATATTCATGTCCCTGTTCGAGCCGCTGCAGCAACGTGGTTTGCAACTGCGCAACCGCATTGTCATGTCACCCATGTGCGAATACAGCGCCACCGATGGCTTGCCCAACCACTGGCATCTTGTACATCTGGGTTCGCGCGCCGTTGGCGGCGCGGGCCTGGTGGTCAGCGAGGCCACCGCGGTGTTGCCTGAGGGCCGCATTTCCCACGGCGACACCGGCATCTGGAACGATGCCCAGATTGCAGCCTGGCAGCCGATTACCGCCTTCATCCGTTCACAGGGTGCCCATGCTGGCGTGCAACTGGCCCATGCCGGTCGCAAGGCCAGTGCCCAGTTGCCCTGGCAGGGCGGCGGCCCGCTCGGCAGGGATGAATCACCCTGGCCGACGGTGGCGCCGTCGGCGCTGCCCTTCGATGAGGGCTGGCACGTGCCGGCCGAGCTCGACGAAGCGGGCATCCAGGCCGTGATCGAGGCCTTCCGCATCGCCGCCGGCCGGGCGGCCGCCGCCGGTTTCGAGCTTGTGGAAATCCACGCGGCGCACGGCTATCTGCTGCACCAGTTCCTTTCACCTCTTTCCAACCATCGGACCGACCAGTGGGGCGGCGACCTTGAAGGGCGCACGCGGCTGTTGCGCGAAGTCGTGCGGGCGGTACGCCAGGTATGGCCGGAAACCCTGCCGGTGTGGGTGCGGATTTCGGCAACGGACTGGATCGACGGCGGCTGGGACGACACGATGAGCGTTCAGTTGTCGCGCATGCTCAAAGAGCTGGGCGTGGACCTGATCGATGTTTCCTCCGGCGGCAACGTGGCCGGCGCGAAGATCCCCGTTGGCCCTGGGTACCAGGTTCACTTTGCTTCGCGGATCCGCCACGAGGCGGGCATGGCTACCGGTGCGGTAGGGATGATCATCGACTCAGCGCAGGCTGACAAGGTGATCAGCGACGGATCCGCCGACGTTGTCCTGCTGGCGCGGGAGCTCTTGCGCGACCCGTACTTCCCCCGTCGCGCAGCATCGGAGCTGGGCGTTAAGATCCAGGCGCCCCTCCAGTATGGGCGGGCCTGGTAAGGGAGCTTTGCCATGGCGCGATTTGCCAGCTTCGCCCAGTTCTACCCGTTCTATCTTAACGAGCACAGTGATGTGCGCAGCCGTCGGTTGCACTTCGCCGGCAGCGTGCTGGTGATCGTGAGCATCGTGCTGGCAGCCTCGACCGGGCGACTGGCCTGGCTCTGGTTGGCGCCTGTTGGCGGCTATGGCTGCGCGTGGGTCGGCCACTTTTTCTTCGAGAAGAACCGCCCGGCCACCTTCAGCCACCCGTTCTACAGCCTGGCGGGCGACTGGGTGATGTTCTGGGACATCCTGCGCGGCAGGGTCAGCATCCGCTGACCCTGTCCCGCACTACCGGCTGGCCGTCGTGCCAGGGATCCTTCCCCTTCAGGCCACGTTTTCCAGTTCACGATCGCTCGCCCGGCGGACGGCCCGCTTGTGCGCGCTCCACGAGGGAATGTCGAGCTTGTCGCGGATAAGTGCACACGTGTCGATCAGGCGGTCCACGTCCGCCTCGTCCATGCCGGCATTCAATGTCAGCCGTAGCAGGGAACGATTGAGCGTGGTGGCCGGGGCGCTGAACACCGAACCGAAGATGCCGTGCTCCTCCATCACGTCGCGCACGCGGCCGGTAAGGAGTTCCGCTCCGCCTTCGAAGGCGATGATCTGCTCGGTTCCGTCCTCGATGGGATAGCCCAGGTCCGTCAGGGCATTGCGCACCTGGTGGGTGACCTGGCGCAAACGGGTGCGGCGCCAGCCTTCGTTCTGGATCACCCGGTGCGAGGCGGCCATGCCGGCCAGTTCATGTGGCAACAGTGACGAACTGAAGATGGCCGGCAGCGCTTCGCATCCGAAATAATCCTTGAAGCGATGCCCGCAGCCGATGAACCCGGCCCGCGAACAATAGGCCTTGGCCAGGCTCGCGGTAACGAAATGCACCTTTTCGTTCAGGCCGAGGCTCGCCACCAGGCCTTCGCCACGGGCGCCATGGGTGCCCAGAGAGTGGGATTCATCCACGATGAACACGCAGCCGAACTGCTCGGCAATGTCGGCGATGGCCGCAAGTGGGGCCACGCTGCCGTTGGTGCTATATACCGAATCGACCACGATGATGCCCGGGCCATGCCGCAATACGTGGCGCTCCAGGTGGCCCAGGTCGTTGTGCAGGATCGGTACGGGTTTGGCGCCTGCACTCTTGATGCCCTCCCATAGGGAAGCATGGGCGAGCATATCCACGTACACCGGTACGCGCTCGTCGGCGATCGACTGGATCAGGCCCACGTTGGCGGCGAAGCCCGACTGCGCCAGGATGCCGGACTCGGTGCCCACGGCACGGGCGAGTTCGGCTTCCACCTGGTGCAGGGGTTCGTCTTCGTGCTGCATGAACAGCGCGGACATCATCATGCCCAGGCCGCCTGTCGCCAGGGCTTCACGTTGCGCCTCGACAATCTGCGGGTGGCCGGCGATGGCCAGGTAATCGTTGCTTTGCAGCATCAGGTCGCCAGGCTTGGGATGGCGGCCGCGCAGGATGTGCCGGCCGCCCCAGTCCACCGCCACGCGTTGAGTGTGGAAGCGCTCGACGCGGCGGGTGACGAAAGCAGGTAGCGCGGGTGCTGACACGGGGGTGGAACGGTGGATCGGGGAAACGTTACTCATGTTGGCCTCTCGGTTGCCGGGGGATAGAGCACATCCCTGTCTGGACGGAACCGCAGCGCGGATGTGCGGAACCGATCACCAGCCCTGCCTGGACCGGCGGTATTGGAGAGAGCAGCGGATGGCCCGATAACTCATCATGGCAGCGAACTGCGTCACAATCACTGCAAATGAAGTGATTAGGCTGTGATGGAATCGCTATTCTGCCGATATTGATCAGCCACGATTTGCAATGCAACCGCTAAAATATCAGACGGTTCGCATCGCTTATGGTTTTACGCCGGGTAAAAAGCCGTGAATTCTGCTGGCGAACCCTGCCTGTCCCGGCTTCAGATCAGCTTCGGGACATGACCGATTGAGGCGTTGAGATCCTGCTCGCGCAGCCAGCTGCGATACGACTTCACATGCTGCAGGCGGAAGCGTTCCACGTGGTCGATCAACGCGTAGTAGTACCACTGCTCGCCTGAAATCGCCGTGGACGGGTAAAGGCTTGCCTCGGGATTCTCCAGGCTTTTGTGATAGAACCCGTCCCGTGATGGGAACCAGGGCAGCGCCTCGCCACCGCGCAGGGCTTCGAGCAACGAGGGCGGGGCGCCTAGATCGGCGGCGATCTCATAATGGGCGCGGAGGTCTTCGTCGGTCTGAACCAGCAGGAAGCGCCCGATGCCCCAGGCGTCGAGCAACAACAGGCCGGTGGGATTGCAGTGCACGTAGCATTCCACCGGCTGGAAGGTGGCGGTAATGCCCTGCAATACCTCGCGGAAGGCCGGGTCGCGCAGGAACCGGAAGTTGCCCAGGGCGAGTGTCTCGGCCACGAAGGCACTGGCGCGGTCGAAGTACCGCCGTTGCAGTTCCACGATGGCTGTCTGCAGCTTGTCGATGGCGGCAGGGTCGTTCTTGCGGATGAACCGGTCGATGATCCCTGCATTGAAGGCCTCGATCGCGGTGGCATCGTCGGCCCGGCCGGTAAGCAAGATCTTTCCCACATGCGGATTCGGCAATCTTTTGCAGAATGTGATGCCGTCCATCTCGGGCATGACCTGATCGACCACCACCACGGACACTTCGGCGAAGCGCTCCGGGTCGTAGACCACGCGGTGGATGGAGTCGATGTCAAGGGCGACCAGTTCCTGGGTATCGGAGGGACGGTCTTTCCAGCGGTACAGCCAGCCACCCCCGGGCACCGGCCGGCTGCCATTGTTGCCCAATGTCGCCAGCGCCTGGCGTGGGGAGGAATATGTCCGCACACGCAGCATCGGGTCGAGCAAAAGCGGCACGACATCGAGGTATTCCTCGTGGTCGTCCACCAGGACCGTTGTGGTCGGGAAGTGGAAGGGTTGGATATCACCCTGCACGTTGAGCGTCATGGTTGCCGTTCGGGATCGGGTGGAGGAAAGGTCAGGGTGAACTCAGTAAATTCCCCCCAGTGCGAACTGCATCGGATGGTCCCGCCCATATGCTCCATGGCCGCGCGGGAAAAAGCGAGCCCGATCCCTAAGCCGTCCACGCCATGTTTGTCGTCCGAATGTGAATAGAACCGGTTGAAGATCCGCGGCAGGACGTCTGGCGGGATGCCTGGACCTGTGTCGTGGACACGGATCACGTGGTCCCCGGCTCCCGGCTCGATATAGATCTGGATGATGCCCTTGCCGGCGCGCCCGGTATGCAACAGGGCGTTGCGCACCAGGTTGAAGACCACGTGGACCAGCAGGCTCTCCACGCCCATGAACAGGAAATCCCCGGCGGCCTCCAGCCGAACCCGGTCCCGCTCGGCCCGGGAGCCATAAGGATACCGGTTGAGCGCTTGTTCCACGCATGCCAGGGCGGAAAGCTCCGTCGGGCGTACTTCGCCAATGGGCCGGGCGGCCAAAAGCAGCATGTCGATGATGGTGTTGGAGTACTCCACCTCACGCTCCATGATGCCGATGCTGCGCTCCAGTGCCATCAGGTGGTTGTCGCGCAATTCGGCCACCGTCAGGCCCGCATCGAGGGCGGTCCTGTGGCTTTGCAGCAGGTCCGGCAGGTACCGGCGCACGGCCTGGGCGGCGATGCGCACCGAACCCAGCGGGGTGCGCAGCTCGTGGGCAATGTTGTTCGATGCGGCGGTGAGGGCGTCCAGGCGGTTCTGTTCGGCCATTGAGGCGGACACCGTGCACACCGCACCACCGGCCGTGGCGAACAACAGCAGCGGGATGTATTCGATGAAGGCGGCGGAGTTGAATGGCTGGTGTGGGGTTACCAGGTAGGCCACCGTGGCCATCAGGCTGCCGACCACGAATACCAGCACGAAACTGGACACATCGAACAGCATCATCAGCAACATGATCACTGCCAGGTGGGTCATCAGCCATACGGCAGTGCCGTTGCGCAGGGTCATATAGCCGACGAAGAAGGGCATGCAGATGGTCATCACCGCATACCAGTAGCTCGGTAGCCAGGCACGCGCGCGCCGGGGCCACCAGGGCAGCAGGGCCAGCGGTACGAACAGCACGCTGCAGGCCAGTCGCAGGCCGAAGTTTTCGTATGGCTGCGGAAATAGCCACGCCCAGATCGGGTAGTAGAACATCAGGCTGAGCGCGCCAACGACGCCGATCGCCACCATCTTCGGTTGCGAGTAGCGGGTACGGGCGAACATGGTGGTCTCGAACCGCGTCAGCGCGCGGTACAGCAGCCACGCCCGCATGCGCAGGAAGCGCAGCGGCCCGGTAGAGCGTTGGACGGGCGGTTTCATCCTTGGGCAAGGCTTCCGTGGAAATGCCTAGCGATAAAGCTCGTGGCAACTCTTGCAGGTTTCGCCCACTTTCGCCATTGCCTGCTTCAGCGCCGGGCAGTCGGCGGGGGGACTGGCGATGACGGCCGCCGAGGCATCGGCCAGCGCGTGGGCATGCTTGAAGAAGTCGGCATCCGCGCCGGCAAAGGCCGATTCAATCTCGGCGGCGGTGCCATTGATACGGCGGAGGTGGTCCAGGCTGGTGTCGGCAGGGCACTGGCCGGCCTTGACCTGGGCGCCCAGGGCAGTGGCATGGTGCTGCATGATGGCCATGACACCCCTTGTATAGGCGTGCCGCGCCGCCACTGTATTGGCCGCGTAGGTGGCGCACATTGCGCCCACGGCCAGGCCGATGACCAAAAGGATGATGGCTCGCATGGTTTCCCTCCTAAGCACGGGGGCCAAGCATAGCCGACCGTCGATCCTTACGCTTTGAAATATAATCCATTCAATGCATTAAGCGGATACCCTGATGTCAGTTCCCTCATTGGCCCTGGCGCCGGCCGTCACTACCGCGCACGAGCGGTTCGCCGGCATCGAGCGTCTGTATGGCGCCGGCTCGCTCGCTCGCCTGGGCCAGGCCCACGTCTGCGTCATTGGTGTCGGGGGGGTGGGTTCGTGGGCGGCCGAGGCGCTGGCGAGATCAGGCGTGGGGCGGATCACCCTGATCGATGCCGACGACATCTGCCTGTCGAACACCAACCGCCAGTCGCATGCGCTCGATGGCCAGTACGGACGCAACAAGGTGCAGGTGGTGGCCGAGCGGTTGCGGGCAATCAACCCCGACATCGCGCTTGATCCGATCGAGCGCTTCCTTACCACCAGTACGCTCGATGAACTGCTCGACCGCGGCTACGATGCCGTGCTAGATGCCTGCGATGCGTTCCGGGTGAAGGTCGAGGCAATCGCCTGGTGCCGGCGGCAGAAGATCCCCACGGTGACGGTGGGCTCGGCCGGTGGCCGTACCGATCCCACCCAGGTGCGGGTGCGCGATCTCTCGCGCACCGAGCACGACGCCATGTTCAGCCTGATCCGCAAGAAGCTCCGCCAGGACTTCGGCTTCCCGAAGAACACCGACCGCTACTTCGGTGTATCGGCGGTGTATTCACTGCAGAACGTCCAGTACCCCCAGGCCGACGGCAGCGTGTGCGGTATCCGTCCGGAAGGCGGCGATGCGCTGAAGCTCGATTGCGGGGGTGGCCTGGGCGCCGCCACCCACGTCACGGGTACCTTCGCCTTCGCGGCGGTGGGCAAGATCCTGGAAAAATTGCTGGCTTAAGGCGTGGCCGGCAGCGCTACCAGCCCATGTAGTGCCCGCCATTGATGGCGAGGTTGGCGCCGGTGATCCATTCCGACTCCTGTGCGGTAAGGAACGTGACCGCACGGGCGATTTCGTCGGGATGACCCATGCGTCCCATCGGGATCTGGGCCACGATCTTCTCACGCACTTCAAGCGGTACGGCCTTGACCATGTCGGTGGCGATGTAGCCGGGCGACACCGTATTCACGGTGATGCCATAGCGGGCATTTTCCAACGCCAGGGAAATGGTGAAACCGTGGATGCCGGCCTTGGCCGCGGCGTAATTGGCCTGGCCGTACTGGCCCTTCTGGCCGTTCACCGAGCTGATCTGCACGATCCGCCCCCAACGCCGCGCACGCATGCCTTCGATCACCGGCCGCGTGACATTGAAGCAGGCGTTCAGGTTGGTCTGTACCACCTCGCTCCACTGCTGGTAGTCCATCTTGTGGAACGTGCTGTCGCGGGTGATGCCGGCGTTGTTGACCAGGATGTCGACCGGCCCGATGGCCGCTTCCACTTCTTCGACCATGGCCTGGCTTGAGACATTGTCCGAGACATCGCCATAGACCAGGGTGACTTCATAACCGAGCTCCCGCATGCGCTGGCCCCAGGCGTTGGCCTTGTCGCGGTCGCGGTAATTGCTGGCAACGCGATGCCCCTGGTCGATCAGGTGCCGCACCAATGCGGTGCCGATGCCACCCGTACCGCCGGTGACCAGGGCCGTGCGTTGCGTCATTGGAAGTATTTCCTTGGAATGTTCGGTCCGGCGAACGCCGTTTGATCCGACGTTATAACGGTTCGGCCATATGGATGGCTACTTTGTCCGCGACCGACGCCAGATCGAACCGCGGCAGGGCCCAGCCAAGCATCGTGGCGGCGTCGCCTTCAGGCGCACCAGGCATGCCCAACCGCGCAAGCGTCCGGCGCAGGGCCGGCAGGCCATCGGTGTCGACGGCAGGCGCGTGGGTGGACTTGGCCAGCTTGCTGCCCGTCACACCCACCAGCAGGGGAAGGTGGGCGTAGGCGGGTGTGGGCAGGTCCAGCAGGCGCTGTAGCAGTATCTGGCGCGGTGTGGAATCGATCAGGTCGCGCCCGCGCACGACCTCGCTGATGCCCTGGGCTGCATCGTCCACGGCGCAGGCAAGCTGGTACGACCACAAGCCGTCGGCGCGTAGCACGACGAAATCACCGCCATCGGCCATGGGCCACGCCTGCGGGCCGGATACCAGATCGAGCCATTCAATGACGGCATCGCCAACGCGCAGGCGCCAGGCAGGCGGCCTGTCACGCGGCGGCGACCGGCAAGGGCCGCGATGGATGCCGCCAGCGGCGGCGAGGTCTGCGCGCGAACACCAGCAGGCATAAGCCAGTCCGGAGGTCCGCAGCTTGAGGAAAGCATGGTGGTAGGCGTCGTGGCGCGCTGACTGGAACCACACCGGTTCATCCGGGTGCAGGGACAGCGAGGTCAGCGTGGACTGGATCGACGCCGCCGAGCCGCTTACCTCTCGTGGCGGATCGATGTCGTCTACGCGCACGAGCCACGTGCCGTGGTGCTGGCGCGCCCTTAGCCAGCTGGCCACGGCGGCCAGCAGGGATCCCTCGTGGAGGTCACCGGTGGGCGAGGGAGCGAAGCGGCCGCGATAGGTCATTGGGCAATTTTAGCTGCCACGACAGCAAGATGGGGAACGCCGTTCACCTTGAAACGAGGAACCGGCGCCCGCAGAAATGGTCTTCACTCTATCCACGGACGCAAGAGAGAAAACCACGTGCTGCGCATTGCCCTGTTCCTCGGTACCAACATCGCCGTCTTGCTGCTGCTGTCGGTCGTCTGCCACCTGTTCGGGATCGACCAGTGGGCGGCACGCCAGGGCGTAGGCCTTGGCGGTCTGCTGGCCTTTGCCGCCGTCTTCGGCATGGGCGGCGCCTTCATCTCGCTGGCCCTTTCCAAGTGGATGGCCAAGATGTCCACCGGTGCGAAGGTGATCACCGAGCCGCGCAATGACACCGAGCGCTGGCTGCTGGCCACCGTGCGCAAGCACGCGGAAAAGGCCGGCATCGGCATGCCGGAGGTGGCCATCTACGACGCCCCCGAGATGAACGCCTTCGCCACTGGCATGAGCCGCAACAGCGCGCTCGTGGCAGTCAGCACGGGCCTCCTGCAGCAGATGGACCGCGAGCAGGTTTCCGCCGTGCTTGGCCACGAGATCGGCCACGTCGCCAACGGCGACATGGTGACCCTCACCCTGGTCCAGGGCGTGCTGAACACCCTGGTGATCGTGCTGGCGCGTATCGTCGGCCGCGTGGTCGATGGCTGGCTTTCCGGTGGACGCGAGCGCGATGGCGGTGGTGGCATCGGTTATTTCGTGGTGGTGATGGTGCTGCAGGTGGTGTTCGGCCTGTTCGCCTCGATGATCGTGGCGGCGTTTTCGCGCTGGCGCGAATTCCGCGCCGATGCCGCCGGGGCGAACCTTGCCGGCCGCGCTTCGATGGTTTCGGCCCTGCAACGCCTGTCCGCCAACCACGGCGAATCCACCCTGCCGCAGACGATCGCCGCCTTCGGTATTGCCGGCCCGCTCGCTGAAGGCCTTAAGAAGCTCTTCATGAGCCATCCGCCGTTACCCGAGCGCATCGCAGCCCTGCAGCGTACGGCGTAAACTAGCGGACTCACCGTTCCCGAAGGCCGCGGCGCCGGGAGGCGCCGCGGCCTCTCCTTTTCAACAACATCTGTAAGGTTCCCACGACCCATGACCACTGGTACCGAAACCCGCCGCTTCGAAGCTGAAGTCGCCCAGGTCCTGCACCTGGTCACCCATTCGCTGTACTCGCACAAGGAAATCTTCCTGCGCGAGCTGATCTCCAATGCCTCCGACGCCTGCGACAAACTGCGTTTCGAGTCCCTGGCCGATCCTTCGTTGGCTGCGGAAGATTCCGAACTTCGCATCGAGGTCAGCTGGGACCCCGATGCCCGCACGGTGAGCGTGCGTGACAACGGCATCGGCATGAGCCGCGATGAAGTGATCGCCAACATCGGCACCATCGCCAGCTCCGGCACCCGCCGTTACCTCGAAGCGCTCTCGGGCGAACAGAAGAACGACGCCCGCCTGATCGGCCAGTTCGGCGTGGGCTTCTACTCCGCGTTCGTGGTAGCCGACAAGGTCACCGTGCTCAGCCGCCGTGCCGGCAGTGACGAGGGCGTGAAGTGGGAAAGCGACGGCAAGGGCGAGTACACGCTCGACGATGCACCGGATATCGCCCGTGGCACCACGGTGATCCTGCACCTGAAAGCCGACGAGGATGAATTCCTTCGCCCGTGGACACTGCGCCAGACCATCCGCAAGTATTCCGACCACGTCGCTTTCCCGATCCGCGTGCCCAAGGACAAGGACGGCAAGCCGGAAGAAGGTGAATTCGAGACGATCAACGCGGCTTCAGCACTGTGGGCGCGTCCGAAGTCGGAGATTTCCGAGGACGAATACCAGGGTTTCTACAAATCCCTGGGCCACGATTTCAACGATGCGCTCACCTGGACGCACAACCGCGTCGAGGGTAGCCAGAGCTTCACCACGCTCTTGTATATCCCAAGCCAGCCGCCGTTTGACCTGGCCATGGGTGGTCGCGACGAGCGCAAGGGCCTGAAGCTGTACATCAAGCGCGTATTCATCATGGACGCGGCCGATGAGCTGCTACCGAACTACCTGCGCTTCGTGCGCGGCGTGGTGGATGCCGACGACCTGCCGCTGAACGTGAGCCGTGAAATTCTCCAGCAGAACCGCCAGCTGGAGAAGATCCGCGCCGCCTGCGTCAAGCGCGTGCTGGACCTGATCGAGAAACTCGCCCGCGACGACGCCGACAAATTCGCCACCTTCTGGAAGGCCTTCGGCAATACGCTCAAGGAGGGCATCGTCGAAGACAGCGCCAACCGTGAGCGCATTGCCAAACTGTTGCGATTCGCTTCGACCAAGGGCGACGGTGCCGCCCAGGTGGTGTCGCTGGACGACTACATCGGCCGCATGCAGGTGGGCCAGGACGTGATCTGGGCGATTACCGCCGACAGCCACGCCGCGGCGGCCGGAAGCCCGCAACTGGAAGCGCTCAAGGCCCAGGACATCGAGGTACTGCTGCTGTCCGACCGCATCGACGAATGGATGCTGGGCAACCTCACCGAATATGCCGGCAAGAAGATCCAGAGCGCCGCCAAGGGCGAATTGCCACTGGATGAAGCTGGAAAGCAGAAGCAGGAAGAAGCATCCAGGCAGGCGGCGCCGCTGGTCGAGCGCATCAAGGCCCTGCTGGGCGAGCGCGTCGGCGACGTGCGCGTATCGGCGCGCCTCACCGATTCGCCCTCGTGCCTGGCGCTGGCTGATTTCGACATGGCCCCTCACCTTGCACGCCTGCTTCGCGAGGCCGGGCACGAGATGCCCTCGGGCAAGCCCACGCTCGAGATCAATCCAGGCCATCCATTGGTCCAGCGCCTGGAGGGCGAGGGCGACGATGCCAGGGCAGGCGACCTTGCCGCGCTGCTGCTCGAGCAGGCCGAGATTACCGCAGGTGCGCAACTGGATGATCCGGCGTCTTTTGTCCGTCGCATGAATCGCGTGTTGCTCGGCTGATATTCCGCTGCCGGATGTCGCGCGGGGCCATCGGCGCCCGCGCGGCTTCAGGCAAGTCAACACGCAATCGTCCATGCGTGCTGCCGGTTGGTGTAGACCCGCAGGCATAATGGGTCGATGTCCGCCCTTGTCACCCTGTTCGCCTGCCTGCTGTTGGGCATCGTCTGCCGCCGATTCGCGCGGTTGCCCGAGGGTATCGTGCCCGGCATCAACTGGTGGGTACTGAACATCGCCTTGCCGGCGCTGGTGCTGGCATTGGTGCCCAAGCTGCGGTTTGAATCCTCGCTGTGGCTACCAGCTGCGGGAGCCTTCATCACCTTCTTCGGCGCGTGGGTTCTTTTTGCGTCGGTGGGCCGTATGCGTGGCTGGTCACGCGGACGCATCGGCTGCCTTACCCTGGTCTGCGGCCTGGGCAATACCTCGTTCATGGGTTATCCGATGATCGAAGCCCTGCATGGCCGTCCCGGACTTGGGGTAGCGGTCGTAGCCGACCAGCTGGGAACGTTTCCCTTGCTGGCGGTGGGGGGCATCGTGGTGGCGTCGCTTTATTCAGGCGCGAGGCCCACGGTGGGTGCGATGGCGCGGCGCCTCTTCACCTTTCCCGCCTTCCTTGCACTGCTGGCAGGCATCGTCGTTGGCTGGATCGGCGGCTGGCCGCCGATCGTGGACGGGGCACTGGAACAGGTCGGCCGTACGCTAACGCCGTTGGCGTTGTTCTCGGTGGGCCTGCAATTCCGCCTGCACATGGAGCCGGGGCAGGCCGGTGCACTGTCGCTGGGACTTTCGTGGAAGCTCTTGCTGGCGCCCTTGCTGGTACTGGCCTTGGGCATGGCCTGCGGCTACGGCGGCCTGGTGCTGGTGGTGGCTGTGCTGCAGGCTGCGATGGCGCCGATGATCTCGGCGGCGATCCTTGCCGACCAGTATGCACTGGAGCCACGATTGGCCAATACCGTGCTTGGCGCCGGCATCGCGCTATCGCTGTTTACCATCGTCGGTGGCAATGCGCTGTTGATGTCCCTGGCCGTCTGAGGTTTTCCCGATCGATGACAGACAACACTTCATTCGTCCGCGCCGACGTCTGGCTGTGGGCCGCCCGCATGTACAAGACACGCTCGCTGGCCAAGCAGGCCATCGACGGCGGCAAGGTGGAATTGAACGGCAGTGCCTGCAAGCCGGCGAAAGCCGTGCACGTGGGGGATGTGCTGCGCCTGATGCGCGGCAATGAACGGGTCGAAGTGGTGGTGCAAGACCTATCCGAACGGCGCGGGCCCGCTGCCCAGGCGCAGGCGCTTTATGCCGAGACACCCGAAAGCGTTGCCCATCGCGCCAACGAGGCAGCCATGCGGAGGCTGCATGCGCATGCGCCTCGTCCGGCTGGGCGTCCAGACAAACAGGATCGCCGCCTGTTGAGGGACATGAAGGAAAATCCAGACGGCTAGGCGTGGCGCCTTCAGATCAGTTTCCGCAGCCGGTACAACGCATCGAGCGCTTCGCGCGGTGTCATGGTGTCGGGATCGAGACTGCGCAGCGTCTCGTCCACCACCGAAGGCAGGGGCGGGGCGAACAATCCCATTTGCGGGCCGGGTGCCGCGACCGGCGGCGCACTGGCGGTGGTCACTTGCTGGCCCTGTTCGAGCGCCTGCAGGTAGCGGCGTGCGTCGGCCACCACCGAGGGCGGGAGGCCGGCCAGTGCTGCCACCTGCAGGCCGAAGCTGCGGTTGGCAGGGCCTTCCTTCACCGCATGCATGAACACCAGCTGGTCGCCGTATTCCACCGCATCCAGGTGGACGTTGGCCACGCTCGGCATTTCACTGGCCAGGGCGGTCAGTTCAAAATAGTGCGTGGCGAACAAGGTATAGGCGTGGCTTGTCGCGGCTAGGTGCACGGCGGCGGCGCGGGCGAGCGCCAGGCCGTCATAGGTGCTGGTGCCGCGGCCGACTTCATCCATCAGCACCAGGCTTTGTGCGGTGGCGTTGTGCAGGATGTTGGCGGTCTCGGTCATTTCCACCATGAAAGTGGAGTGGCCGCGCGATAGATCATCGCCGGCGCCGATACGGGTGAAGATGCGGTCCACGGGGCCAAGACAGGCCTCGGTGGCCGGTACGTAGCTGCCGATATGCGCCAGCAGCACGATCAGCGCGTTCTGCCGCATGTAGGTGGACTTGCCGCCCATGTTCGGGCCGGTGATCACCAGCATGCGGCGGGATTCGTCCAGGCACAGGTCGTTGGGTTCGAACGGATCGTCGCGTACTTTCTCCACCACCGGGTGACGGCCGCGCACGATGTGCAGGCCGTCGTTTTCGGTGAGATCCGGGCGCGTCCAGTCCAGGGCGTCGGCACGCTCGGCGAAGTTGGCCAGCACGTCCAGTTCGGCCATCGCGGAGGCGGCGGATTTCAGGGGGGCAAGCTCTTCGATCAAGGTATCGAGCAACGCCTCGTAAAGGGCGCGCTCGCGCATCAGCGAGCGTTCCTTGGCCGAGAGCACCTTGTCCTCGAATCCCTTCAGTTCCTCGGTGATGTAGCGTTCGGCGTTCTTGGTGGTCTGCCGGCGCGTGTAGTGCGTGGGCGCGCGATCGCTCTGGCCCTTGCCGATCTCGATGTAATAGCCGTGGACACGGTTGTAGCCCACCTTCAGCGACGTGATGCCGCTGGCGGCTTTCTCGCGTTCCTCCAGTTCCACCAGGTACTGGTCGGCGTGCGTGGATAACCGGCGCAGTTCGTCCAGTTCCGCATCGTGGCCGTCGGCGATCACGCCGCCGTCACGGATCAATGCCGGGGGCTGTTCAATCACGGCGCGCTGCAGCAGCGCTGCAAGTTCATGGTGCTCACCGATGCGCGATACCAGGGCATGCAGCAGCGGGCTGTCCAGCGATGCGATCTCATCGCGCAGCGAAGGTGCCGCCAGTAGTCCATCGCGCAAGGTGGAAAGATCGCGCGGCCTTGCCGAGCGCAAGGCCACTCGGGCCAGGATGCGTTCCAGGTCGCCGATGCCGCGCAGGCGTTCGCGTAGCGAAAGATGCCGGCGGGTGTCGAGCAAAAGTGCAATGGCCTGGTGGCGTTCGCGCAGCACGGCCTGCGAACGCAATGGGCGGTTCAGCCAGCGCCTGAGCAGGCGCGCACCCATCGGCGTGACGGTTTCATCGAGCACGCCCAGCAGGGTGTGCTCGGTGCGGCCGGTGGGGTGGGTGTCGATTTCCAGGTTGCGCCGGGTAGCCGCGTCCATGGCGATGGTTTCGCTGGCGCTTTCCACCGCCATGCCTGAAAGATGGGGTAGGGCGCTCTTCTGGGTTTCTTCCACGTAGCCGAGCAGGCAGCCGGCGGCCGCCACGGCGACGGGCATGCCATCGACGCCGAATCCGGAGAGGTCGCGCACCTTGAAGAAGCGGCACAGCTCGCGCAAGGCCGCCGCACCATCGAAGTGCCAGGGCTGGCGCTTGCGCAGGCCCGGCAGCCCCGTGACCATCCGGGGCCAGGCGACATCCTCGCCCACCAGGGTCTCCGCCGGCGCCAGGCGGGCGAGTTCGGCAGCCAGCGCCTCGGCGCCGTTCACTTCGCTCAGCAGGAAGCGGCCGGTGGACAGGTCCACCCAGGCCAGGCCGTAGCGCACGCCATCGGCGGCGATGGACAACAACAGGTTGTCACGGCGGTCTTCCAGCAGGGCGGCGTCGGTCACCGTACCCGGGGTGACAATGCGCACCACCTTGCGCTCCACCGGCCCTTTCGACAGCGCCGGGTCCCCCACTTGCTCGCAGATCGCCACCGATTCGCCCAGTTTCACCAACCGGGCCAGATAATTCTCAGCGGCATGGTAGGGGACGCCGGCCATCGGGATCGGCGCCCCGGCCGACTGGCCGCGCTGGGTGAGGGTAATGTCCAGCAGCCGCGCGGCCTTGCGCGCGTCATCGTAGAAAAGCTCGTAGAAGTCGCCCATGCGGAAGAACAGCAGTACATCCGGATGTTCGGCCTTGGCGGCCAGGTACTGGCGCATGAAGGGCGTGTGCGAGGTGGCGTCCTGCGTCATGGCGTCAAGTCTTGGCGATACGGTGGTGGGGGAGTAGAACGTCTCGTTCCCTTCCCCGCAAAAGCGAAAGTCTCGCATGGAGCACCCCTCCATTCCCACCGATGGTGATTTGTACGCATTGGCCGGCAAGGTAGCCGTGGCCGCCCAGGAGCGCCGCCTGATGGTGGTAACCGCCGAATCATGCACTGGCGGCTGGGTCGCCAAGAGCCTCACCGATCTCCCCGGCAGTTCCGCCTGGTTCGACGCGGGCGTGGTTACTTACAGCTACGAGGCCAAGGAAGCCCTGCTCGGGGTGAACCCGCGCACGCTCGAGGCCACGGGCGCAGTGAGCGAATCCACCGTGACGGAAATGGTCTCCGGCGCGTTGTCGCGCTTCGGTGCGGGCCTTGCCGTGGCCGTCACCGGCATCGCAGGCCCCTCTGGTGGCACGCCGGACAAACCCGTCGGCACGGTATGGATCGGCTGGAAACGGCGTGGTGGCTATGCACACGCCAAGTTGTTCCATTTTGACGGCGACCGCGAGGCGGTGCGCCGGCAGACGGTAGGTGCCGCCCTCGAAGGCATGCTGCTTGCGCTGACGGGTTAACGGGGCCCATCCGCCGCGGAAATCCTGGCGGGTGTGGGATAATTGAAATCCCCCCGGTGGATCGCAGTCCCTGAGATCGCCGCGGCGCAAGATACACCTACATCAAACGACCTCACGCGGGAATGCAAACGATGGATGACAACAAGCGCAAGGCGCTCGCCAGTGCCCTCGGCCAGATCGAAAAGCAGTTCGGCAAGGGCGCGGTCATGCGC
>NZ_DASYDG010000027.1:0-58146 GCF_036499745.1 Pinirhizobacter sp. | reverse complement strand
CTGGGGGTCGTTTACGGCGTCAATGCGATCAAGGTGCGCAACCTCGGCACCCCCCTGGTGCCTGCCGATTTCCGTATGGTCGGCCAGCTCAAGGGTGGCGGTGCGCACCTTCTTGGCGGTTACCTGCCCGCCAGCCCCTGGCCGTACCTGGCCATTCTCGCCGCCATCACCGTCGTCTGGGCGCTGGCGCGCCACGAGCCACCGGTCTTCGCCCGTCGCACGCATGGCAAACGCCTCACCGCGGGCTTCGCGTTGATGGCGCTGCTGGGCACTCTGTTCGCTGGTCTGCCCGCCTGGGCCCACGTGTACGACCGTGACAGGCTTGGCATGGAACCCTGGTCGGCATCGGCCACCGCCGGGCACAACGGCCTGGTGACCATGCTGATGCAGTTCCGCCTGCAGTATGCCGGTCAGAAGCAAAAAGCCGACCCGGATGCAGCGGTGCGCTTCATTGCCGCCAGCGATGTACGGTTGCGTGACCACATCGCGAAGAGCGCTGTGTCGGACGGTCAGACCCCCGACATCGTGATCGTGCAGAGCGAGTCTTTCTTCGACCCGGCTGTGATCAAGGGGCTGGAAGGCGACACCTTTGCACCCAACCTGCACCGCCTGGCCGAGCGCTCCGCTTCAGGTTCGCTGCATGTGCCGACTTTTGGCGGTGGCACCATCCGCACCGAATTCGAAGTGCTTACCGGCCTGTCGCTGCGTTACTTTGCCGATATGCAGTTTCCCTATCTGCAGGTCAACGCCAAGGTGATCCCGGGGATGGTGCGCACCTTGCGCTCGCATGGTTACCAGACCATCGCCGTGCATGGCAACGACGGCAGTTTCTGGAACCGCAACACGGCGTTCAAGGCGGTGGGCTTCGATAAGTTCATCACGCAGGCGCAGTTCCCGAAGGACGCGAAGGTTGACGGCAACTACATGGCTGACAGTGCGATGACGGATGAAATCATGTCGCAGCTGAAGGATTCCGGGCCGCCCCGGCTGGTGTTTGCCATCAGCATGGAAGCGCACGGACCTTACGACACGAATCCCAACGTTGATGTGTCTGAGCGCGACGCCATTCCTGTACCCGCCGGCGTGGATGGCAAGGCCAAGCTCGACCTGCAGAATTACATCTATCACATGCGCCATGCCGATGCCGAACTCGGCCGCCTGGCCGATCTGCTGTCCAAACGCGAGCGGCCTGCCCTGTTGCTGTTCTATGGCGATCACCTGCCGGCGCTGATCGATACCTACAACACCGCGGGCTTCGTTAACGGCCAATCGATGTTCACCCAGCAAGTGCCCTGGATCCTGTTCGACACGCGCTCGGACAATAGCGTGAAGCAGGACATGGCGGCGTGGGCGTTGCCGGGCATGGTGCTCGACCACGCCGGCATACACGACGATCCATACTTCGCGCTTACCCAGATAGTGGCGCCGGCGTTGGCGGCGCTCACCCGCGCACCCGATGCACCGCCGGCGGATGAAGACGCCGTGCAGAAAGACGACGACAACGGCATGAGCAACGTGGCGCAGCTGCGCCTTCGCGGCAAGCTGGACAAGCTGGTGGCGCAGTTCATCCCGCAGCTGGATGCCGCCACGCTGGCCCGGCAGAAGACAGCAGCGGACGAAGCGGCGGCAGCGGGCGCGCAGCAGTAGATCATCAGCGCAGGCCACATCCCCCGCGATGAAGCACTTCAACGTGGCATAAAAAAACCCCCGCCGAAGCGGGGGTTTTGTTTTCTAGCGGTAAGGCGGGATCAGAAATCCATGCCGCCCATGCCGCCCATACCACCACCGTGGCCGCCAGCATGGCCACCGCCGTCGTCCTTCTTCGGCACTTCGGCAACGATCGCCTCGGTGGTGATGGCAAGGCCAGCTACCGATGCAGCGTGCTGCAGGGCGGTGCGGGTGACCTTGGTCGGGTCCAGGATGCCCATCACCAGCATGTCGCCGAACTCGCCGTTGGCAGCGTTGTAACCGAAGTTACCCGTGCCTTCCTTGACCTTGGCAACGATCACCGACGGCTCTTCGCCGGCATTGGCGACGATCGCACGCAGGGGCGCTTCGAGCGCGCGGCGGGTGATGGCGATACCCAGGTCCTGGTCGGTGTTGTCACCCTTCAGGTTTTCCACGGCCTTCAGCGCGCGGATCAGCGCAACGCCACCGCCGGCAACCACGCCTTCTTCCACCGCTGCGCGCGTGGCGTGCAGGGCGTCTTCGACGCGAGCCTTCTTTTCCTTCATCTCGATCTCGGTACCGGCACCGACCTTGATCACGGCAACACCGCCGGCGAGCTTGGCAACGCGCTCCTGCAGCTTCTCGCGGTCGTAATCGGAGGAGGTTTCCTCGATCTGTGCCTTGACCTGGCTGATACGCGACTGGATGCGCTCAGCTTCACCGGCACCGTCGATGATGGTGGTGTTTTCCTTGGTGATCACCACGCGCTTGGCGCGGCCCAGGTCGTTGATGGTGGCCTTCTCAAGCTGCAGGCCCACTTCTTCGGAGATCACCTGGCCATTGGTGAGAATGGCGATGTCTTCCAGGATGGCCTTGCGGCGGTCACCGAAGCCCGGCGCCTTGACGGCAGCGACCTTGACGATGCCACGGATGGTGTTGACCACCAGGGTTGCCAGGGCTTCGCCCTCGACTTCCTCGGCCACGATCAGCAGCGGCTTGCCGGCCTTGGCGACGGCCTCGAGCACGGGCAGCAGCTCGCGCACGTTCGACACTTTCTTGTCGTGGATCAGGATGTACGGGTCGTCCAGCTCAACCTGCTGGGAAGCCTGGTTGTTGATGAAGTACGGCGACAGGTAGCCGCGGTCGAACTGCATGCCTTCGACGACGTCGAGCTCGTTTTCCAGGCCCGAACCTTCTTCAACCGTGATCACGCCTTCCTTGCCGACCTTCTTCATCGCCGTGGCGATGATGTCGCCGATGTTGGCGTCGGAGTTGGCCGAGATGGTACCGACCTGGGCGATTTCCTTGTCGTCCACCGTGGGCTTGGAGAGCTTCTTCAGCTCGCCCACGGCGGCGATGACGGCCTTGTCGATGCCGCGCTTGAGATCCATCGGGTTGATGCCGGCGGCAACAGCCTTCAGGCCTTCCTGGATGAACGCCTGGGCCAGCACCGTAGCGGTGGTGGTGCCGTCACCGGCGACGTCGGAGGTCTTGGAGGCGGCTTCCTTGACGATCTGCGCGCCGAGGTTCTCGTACTTGTCGGAAAGTTCGATCTCCTTGGCCACGGACACGCCGTCCTTGGTGATCGTGGGGGCGCCGAAGCTCTTCTCGAGCACGACATTACGGCCCTTGGGACCCAGGGTGACCTTGACCGCGTTGGCCAGGGTGTTCACGCCTTTCAGGATGCGCGAGCGGGCGTCTTCGCCGAAGCGGACTTCTTTAGCTGCCATGGTATTTAAATCCTTGAATTAGAAATGATTTCGCGAGAATGCGGGAGAGGCGGGGAATCAGCCTTCGATCACCGCGACGATGTCGTCTTCCTTCAGGAAGACCAGCTCTTCGCCGTCGATCTTGATTTCCTGGCCGGCGTACTTGCCGAACAGAACGGTTTCGCCTTCCTTGACCGACATCGGGCGGACGTTGCCGTCTTCCAGGATGCGACCGGTGCCGGCGGCAATGACCTTGCCGCGGGTGGGCTTCTCGGTGGCGCTGTCAGGAATGACGATGCCGCCAGCGGACATGCGCTCTTCTTCGAGGCGCTTGACGATGACGCGGTCGTGCAACGGACGCAGCTTGCTCATGATTCACTCCACTAAGTGGTTGATGGTGAAAGAAATTGGTGTCGCCTGTTAGCACTTGCCATGGGCGAGTGCCAGAAGTTTAGCCGCAGTTCGTCCATCACGGAAGAACCTGGCCGCGGGTAGCTAATGGCGGCGGGTGGGCGTGGTTCAAGGGCCCTGACGCGATTTGGGCCGAATCTGACAGCTACCGTCAGACCCATTTGATCCGGCAAGCATAGATTGACGCGGTGACGGTACGGATCATTGCAACACCGGCCATTGGCCGACCCATGGTTGAATCCACCGTGCTCACGTCGCCTCCTAGCCACGCTGTTAACGGCTTCCCGCGCCGCCCTCACCTATCCGTGGCCAGTATCGGCGTGGCTTGCCTGATGGCCCTTGCCGCCGGTCCGGTTCATGCTGGCGCGGAAATCTTTGTGGGGGCGATGCACCACTACATCACACCCAAGCGAGCCACCGCCGCCAAGCAGATCTACAATAGTGGCAGCGCCACCGCTTTCGTGCGCGTCGACGTCATGGAAATGGATGTTCAGGGCAAACCGCTGGCCAGCGGGCCCACCGAGGGCATCCTGCGTGATGGCCTGCTCGCCAGCCCCTCACGGCTGATCATTCCCGCCGGCGGCTCACAATCGGTGCGCATGATCGCCATGGGCGACCGCTCCCGCGAACGGTACTTCCGCGTGCGCTTCGTCCCCGTGCCGCCGGTCCGAGAACACGGGTTCGCGGTGACGGCCGCTGAAGAGGAGGCCTTCAAGGCGGAAGCCACCACGTCGATCAACGTGCTCGTGGGCTATGGGGTGCGCGTGGTCGCCGCGCCTGCGCAGGCGCGCTTTGACACTCGTATTGACGAGGCCGCCCATACCGTCACCAACGCTGGCGACAGCACGATCTTCCTGCGTGATCACTATGCATGCAGGGGTCCGAAGCAATGCGAATCCCCCGTCATCGATCGGATTGCCCCGGGCGCAAGCCTGCATCTGGCCGGCGAGGATCTGACTCATCGCTTCGTGTTGCAAGAAGGCGATGGCGAGCGTCCTGTCGCGATCCCCGTCAATCAATTCCCCCACCGCTGAAGGAACCAGCAATGAAGAACCATCTCGTGGCCGCGTGCATCGTGGCCATCCTGTCCACGACCGGCGCAAATGCCGCGCCTGTCCGGCAAACCATCGACGTGTCCGTCACCGTCCCTGCCGAGACGTTTTACGTCAAGCCGCAATTGGGCTGGCCGCAATCGCCGATCCAGATCGCATACGACCCGGTCGCCAAATCGTTCGATACCTACAAACTGGCCCTGCAGGTGAAGAACACCGTCAAGAACGTCACCGCTGAACTGGCCTTCGACCCAGTACTGACCGAGGACAACTCGGCTCAGACGCTTGCCCTGGCTGTATCGATCGGCGGCAAGAAACTCGACCAGACGCCCGTTCCCATCCACACGAAGGACCCGAACGAAAAGGTATACCAACTGGAGATCACCTCCGACGTCAAGGCGCCGAAGGTGGGCAACTACCTGGGTAGCGTGTCACTGGTTTTTGACGAAGTGGATCCCCCCGTACCTGAAAAGCCGTAATTCGGCTGGGCATCGCTTAATGGCACTTTTTTTTGCCGCCCACCCGCCGCAGTGGACCATGCGGCGGCCTTCCCCGTCAGGACGACAAAGCCATGCGTTACTTGCGTTATCTGCCAGCGATGATCGGCGCGGCGCTGGCGCCCGTGCACGCAGCAGCGCCTTCTTCCCTGGCGGAGTTCAGCCTGATGGAACAAAGCCAGGCCATCCCCCCAGACTTCCGGGACCATTTTTTCAACGTGCCGCTGGCGACACGGGTGGTGGCGGACGGCACGTACCTGGGTGAGGCCATGGTGGTCATGACATCCGACGAAAAAGTTCAACTCCTGCATTTCAGCGACACAAACGACAGCACGGCAGGAAGCGAGCAGCGTGAACTCATCCGCCGGGCGCTCGATGCGCCCGTTGCCGTAGCGCGCTGCGGTACCTCACGCTGTAATGGCGACTTTCGCATCGTCGCCTTCGATGCATCCAGTTCCACCTTGAACCTCGCCACCTTCGACGATGCACGTAGCAGCACGGGCCGTGCCACGCTTGCCCCCAGCCGTGCCAGGGGCGCCATCGTCAATCAGCGCGCCAATATCGTCACCGGTGGCCACGGCGGTGGCGCATCCCGCTATTGGGTGGATGTCCTGGGCAGCATGAGCGGCTGGACCACCACGCTCACCGGACAGTACGGGCGCAGCAGCCAATTGAGCAAGATGGGCAATGCCCAGCTTCATAATCTTCACGCCCAGCGCGAACTGAAGGGTCATTTCGTACGCCTGGGCCACTTCCAGCCCGAGGCGCAAGGCCTGTATCGACAGCCGCGCACCATCGGTGCCCGTGCCTATCCTGTGGTCGGTGTAATGCTGGGAACCTCCGACAGCCTGCTCGCTGACACCGATGCCAGCAGTACCCAGCCGATCTACGTCAACGCCAGGCGTGCGGCGGTGGTGGAGATCTATCGCGACAGCGCGCTGATCAACGCCCAGCCCGTCGTGGCAGGCTTGCAACCTATCGACACACGCTCACTGCCCGCGGGTATTTACCCAGTGGAACTTCGGGTGATAGAGGACGGAGTGTTGCGTTCGAGCGAAATGCAGCTGATCTACAAGCCGGTAAACTGGAGCGATCCGAGCCGGCGCTGGCGCTACAACCTGTTCGCCGGACAACGCACCGGACTTGGCGATTACATCGACGATCGGCGCGATCGTCGTGGACTTGTCGCTGGCGCAGCCATCAATGCACTGGTTCACCCGCGGGCCGTCCTCGGGCTTTCTACCACCACGGAAAGCGGAGGCACCACATCCACCGCGTCGCTGGACATCAATGCCAGCAACTGGGCCACCCTGTACGCCAACGTCTACCATGCCAGCCAGCGGGGCAAGGGTAGCGACCTGCAATGGATCGCGCGGTTTCCACGCGGCAGTATGTCGATCGGCCGCGGCGACACGTGGATCCCAGCGAGGCGGCCCGTTGACAGATTCGTGCGCCAACGCAGCTGGCATGCCTCCGGCAACCTCCGCCTGAAGCAGCGTTCGCAGCTGGTGGGCCGGGTGTCACTACCTTCGGCCACCACCGCTGCAGCGTTCGACCTTTCCTACGATCGGAATTTCCGCGTCATGGGGTCGGATGTCTATCTTCGCACCTCGGCCTTCGATCGGCCCAGACCGCGCCATCATCTTGATCGCAGCGATGGCCGTGATCGCGGCGTCGAGGTCTCGGCGACGCTCGCCCTGTCGTCTCCTCGTGATGCCTGGTCGGCCAGCCTCGGACAGCGAGCGGGGGCGCACAGCGGCCGCGAAGCACACGGAACAATCAGTTACCTGCGCCAGCGCGAGGGTATTGTCCCCCAAGTCGCCGCGTCACTCACCGGCGAGCGCAGCGGCATCGGTATGACGGCAGCGGCGAACATCACTTTGCCAGAAGGTCGCATCGACGTTTTCGCTAACCGGTCTGGCACCCCAGGCAGCACCGTTGGCGGCCTCAACCTCGAGAACACCACGGCGTTTGGTGGTGGTCACGCGGCGCGTATAGGCATGACCGACCTCCGATTCTCAGAGGCCGTGATGATGATCGACGTCGCTTCCGATGCGCCAGACGTCAAACTGCATGCCGCCGACAGCCAGGGAGGCAGCACGCGACTCAAACCCGGGCGCAATGTCGTGCCGCTGCCGGCCTATCGGCCGGGACGTATCAACATCGACGTCAGCAGTACTGGCGATGCCACGGCTTCGGTCGATCGAAGGACCATCGAATACCACGTCAACCGGGGAAGCGTGCTCTATAGCCAGGTGCAGGTAACGCGTACCCGGACCATTCTTGGGCGACTGGTCGATGCTCGGCTAGCACCCCTGGCTGGCGCAACGGTGACACAGGGCTCAACGCGAACCATAAGTGACGGCAATGGAATTTTTATCATCGAGGTCGCCGCCAGCTCGGCCAACCTCGACGTTTTTTCACGCGAAACACCACTATGCAAAGCAAGTATTCCCCGCGTCGGCGACACCATGCATGAAGATGTGGAATCGCTCGGAGACGTCCTCTGCCTGTTCGACGGTAAGAGCCTCGACACAGTTTCAGATTCGCGGTTGCTTGCCACGCCCCCAAAGGAGAACTCAGGATGACGCAAACGACTCGTCATGTTGCCCGTGTGGCCGCCACATGTATCGCGCTTTGCGGTCATAGTGCATGGGCAGTCGACGTACCCATTACGGCAAGTTTCCGTATCGATCCCACGGGCGGAGCTAACCAGTCCTTCAAAAACACCACGCCGACCTCAGGCTTCTGCACTCATTGGCCGAGTGCGTGTAACGGAGAACTTTTTTCGGTGGCAACCGGGCTGACCATCATCAAGACATGGCGTGCGACCAATGATCCCGGCGACGCTGTGAAAATCTCTATCCCAGGAGAGTTTCGTGACATGGAAATCAGCAATGGTACCGAGAGGCACCGACTTCGCTTCCGCATCAACGCGCACTCGCTCCGGTCCGAACGTTTACCGGGGGGACCAAATATGGATTTTACTCATTTTAAGAAAGGTAATTACAGCTGGCCGGATGGACCGTGTTCAACCGGGGGAGTAAGCCGTAACGGGAACAGTTTTCTGCACAATCTATGGTGGGTCCCGGCCCGACCGTCCGTTTGCTCCGCAACCTTCACGCACCCGAATGCCTACGATGTCCGCTACATACCGTCTGTTGGATACGAATTGGTCGCGCCCGACCCGCTCCGCATGCATTCGGGCATATATCGCGGTGAAATTCGCTACACGGTAGGTCCTGGGCAGGATTTCGACTATCACAACACAGCCAAGTCGTCATCTAACGAGATCGTCTTCAAGTTCGAACTCGACGTGCAACACAATTTAAAGGTGGATTTTCCCGGGGGTACGGCCGGTCGGCCCGTGGTTGCAACTCTCGAGCCCGATGGAGGCTGGCAGGCATGGCAAGGGGGAAGCATGCCGCCGCGTGTGCGACAGGATGTACCGTTTCGGTTATCGATGAGTGGACCGATGTCGGTGTATATGCTCTGCGGTCAGCAGCTTGGGCCAAGATGCGCGATTGCCGGTGGGAAGGACGCCATCCCGCTAGAGGTCGCCATCAGTGTCCCGGGCGCCATGAGCGTTCGCACCCAGGCCGCGTTATCGCGCTCCCCATTGCCGATCGGCGCGGAGGCGGCCGAGCCCATTGTCGCCACCAACGGGAACATCCAGTTTGCTTATTCCACCATCCACATTGAAAGCCCCGGCCCATTCAAGCCGGCCACCACCTATGAAGGACAGATCACCGTGGTGTTCGATGCCGGAACATGACGCACCGCGAAGTGCTAAGGCAGTATGGATACTCCGGAGCGAGGAACAACTTCATGGCCGTCGTCATTGCACTTTGCAACTGTCCCACGACAGAAGCCGCCAACGTTCTCGCCAATGGAGCCGTTGGGCGCCGCCTGGCCGCTTGCGTGAACATCATTCCCGCCGTGGCATCGGTGTATCGATGGGAAGGCCGTATCGTCAGCGAGACGGAATCCACACTACTCATCAAGACGACGGGCGAATGTATCCCCGCGCTCAAAGCCTTCATTGAAGAAACCCATCCCTACGACACGCCAGAACTCATCGTTCTGGACGTAACCGACGGTTTGCCAGCCTACCTGGCCTGGGTTGCCGCCGAATCTGCGCCATCGCACGGCCCGCTGTAAGCTTCCATCCCGTGACCGGGTCTCATTGGGCACGATGCGGGCGTGGACCCGCGATGTATCGGCTTTCCGGAGTTGCCATGAAGTTCCCATCCCTGCGTGCCTGGCTGTTTTCCCTGGCCGCCCTGATCAGCTTGCCGGCTTTCGCCCAGGACGACGGCTTGCTGCCTGTCACGCAAGCCTTCCATCTGACAGCCGACGCCTCCAAGGCCGGCGTGGTGAAGCTTCACTGGACGATTGCTCCGAACTATTACCTTTACCGCGGTCAGCTGAAGATCAAAGCCACCGACGAAGCTGCCCTTAAGCTTGGCGAGCCACAGCTGCCTGATGGCGTGAAGCACCACGATGAGTTTCTCGGTGATGTCGAGACCTACCACGGCGCGATGGATGCCACCGTGCCGTATACGCTCACCGATCCTTCCGCCAAGACCATCGCGCTGACGGTTCGCTACCAGGGCTGCCACGAGGTGGAGCCGAAGATCTGCTATCCGCCCAACACCGAAAAGCTCAACCTCACCATCGGTGCGCCGCCGGTGGAGACCAGCCCTGCGGCCAATGCCGCTTCGTCCACCGGGTCGACGCTGCCTGCCGCGTCCGGCGCTGCCGCCGCCAGCCCACCGGCTTCAGGCCTGGCGCTACTGGGTGGCAAGACCGCGACGTCCAGCGACGGGTCCCCGCTCCCCGCCGAAAAGGCCTTCCGCTTCGAGGCCATCGCCACCGCGCCGGACAAACTCCTGCTGCGCTGGACCATGCCCAAGGATTACTACCTCTACCGCGACAAGACCGCGCTGGAAGTGATCTCGCCCAAGGGTGCAAGCCTTGGCGAACCGGAATGGCCCAGCGGCATTGCGCACAACGACAAGTACAACGGCGATGCCATCGTCTACTACGACCAGGTGGAGCTTCCTGTTTCACTTAAGGACGGTCCGGCCAAGGGAACTGTGGTGGTGCAGGCCACTTTCCAGGGCTGCCTTGAAAACGGCATCTGCTATCCGGTGATGACCCGCCAGGTGAAACTGGATCTGGCCGGTGGCACGGGCACCGATGTCACGCCAGCGGGCGCCTCTGACAGCGCCGCGTCCGCCGGCACGCCACCGGAGGTCGCACCGCAGATGCCACCGCCTGGTGTCGGCGAATCGCCCGGCCTGCTCGCCGTATTGGGCCTGGCGCTCCTGGGCGGCCTGATCCTGAACCTGATGCCCTGCGTGCTGCCGGTGCTGTCGCTGAAAGTGGTGTCGGTGGTCGAGGGCTCCAGCCACGGCGGCGGCGCACGAAAGCATGCGCTGTACTACACCGCGGGTGTGCTGGTGTCGTTCGCTGCCATCGGCCTGGCCGTGATCGGCCTGCGTGCCGCCGGACATGCCCTGGGCTGGGGCTTTCAGCTGCAGCAGCCGATAGCGATCAGCGTGCTGATCTACATCATGCTGGCCGTGGGCCTGTCGATGTCGGGTGTGGTGCAGTTCGGAACCTCGTTGGGCAACACAGGCAATAGCCTGGCCTCGCGCAGCGGTCCGACCGGCGATTTCTTTACCGGCGTGCTGGCTGTCGTGGTGGCAAGCCCCTGCACCGCGCCGTTCATGGGGCCGGCACTCGCCTTCGCCTTTGCCGCCTCGCCGCTCGTGGCCCTGCTGGTGTTCCTGCTCCTGGGCCTGGGCCTGGCCCTGCCGTTCCTCGCCATCGGCTACATCCCGGCCCTGGCGCGCCTGCTGCCGCGTCCGGGCCGCTGGATGGAAACCTTCAAACAGGTGCTGGCCTTCCCCATGTACCTCACCGCAGTGTGGCTGGTGTGGGTGCTGGCCAACCAGCGCGGCGCCAATGCTGTGGGTGCCGTACTGGCCGGTGCCGTTCTGCTGGCCGCGGCGCTGTGGTGGTTCGAGCGCAGCCGCGGCGGCAAGCCGCTGTCGAAGGCGTTCGTGGCGATCCTCGCCCTTGGCGCCCTGTATCCACTTCTGGTGATCAATGGGCTGGAGAAACCGCAGGCGGCCGCCGCTTCAAGCGACAGGGTGGATTTCTCACCCGAAAAACTGGCGGAGCTGCGCAAGAGCGGCAAGCCGGTGTTCGTGGATATGGGCGCCGACTGGTGCGTCACCTGTAAGGCCAATGAACACGCGGTGCTGGACACTGATGCCTTCCGCGCGGTGCTGAAGGAAACCGGCGCCACCTACATGTACGGCGACTGGACCGACGTCAATCCCACCATCGCCGCGTTCCTGGAACAACACCATTCGCCTGGTGTGCCGCTGTATGTGGTTTACCCGGGTAACGGCAAGGAGGGCAAGAAACTCTCCACCGTGCTGACGCAGGATTCAGTGGCCACGGCGCTGCGTGAAGCCGCAGCGCCGTGAACTTCCTGCGGGGCCCCACGGCGGCGATCCTGTTACTGGCGCTGATCGCTGCCAGCGTGGGCCTGTACGTCGACCATCGTGTGGCACGTGCCGACTTCAGCGGCGATCTTGCCGTAGGAACGCCCCTTCCGGCTCTGAAGCTCACCGACCTGGACGGCAAACCGGCATCGCTGGACCGCTGGCACGGCAAGAAACTGCTGGTGAACTTCTGGGCCACCTGGTGCGGCCCCTGCCGCGCGGAAATGCCGGCCCTGGCCGCAGCCCAAGCAAAATACGCAGCCCATCGCGTGCAAGTGGTCGGCGTGGCCCAGGACGATCCCGACGCGGTAAGAAAACAGGCCCGTGAGGCCACCCCGGCCTATCCCTGGCTGTTGGCACCCACCGACCAGGCCACTTCTGCCCAGGCCGGTAATACACGCAACCTGCTTCCTTATAGCGTGCTACTGGATGAACAGGGCCGAGTGCTGGCTAGCCATCTGGGAAAGCTGGACGCTGCCCAACTCAAGCAATGGCTGGAGCCTTAGACGTCGGAAGCTGTCAGTCGACACGTACATCTGCCGGTAAAACCATACGCAAGCGTGCGGTATTGCAACAAACAGCGGCGATCTTCCGTTAACTGCGCCGAACTGGACAATTGATCCAAGGACGCGCACACTCCGCGCCTTCGGCTTGCCCGTGAGAGGCGCATGGCAAAGATCCTGGTCCTGCACGGTCCCAATCTCAATCTCCTGGGTGTCCGCGAGCCTGAGATTTACGGCCGCGACACGCTGGCGGACATCAATACAGCGCTGACCCTCCGCGCCAGCGAAGCCGGCCATAGCGTGGCCTACTTCCAGTCCAATGCCGAGCACGAGCTGGTGGGGCGCATTCACCAGGCCCGCGATGAGGGCGTGGCCTTCATCGTGATCAACCCGGGCGCCTTCACCCATACCAGCATCTCGCTGCGCGACGCCCTGGCCGGCGTGGCCATTCCATTCATCGAGGTGCACCTGTCCAATCCCCATGCCCGCGAACCCTTCCGCCACAAGTCCTACCTATCTGACGTGGCTGTCGGCGTGATCTGCGGCCTGGGCGCCCATGGCTATCAACTGGCCCTCGACGCTGCCCTGCGCCGCGTCGGCGACGCCTGAACGTTTTTCACCCCCTTTCTTAGAAGAAGGTTTGTCCCATGGACCTGCGCAAGATCAAGAAACTGATCGACCTGCTCGAAGAGTCGAACCTGGCGGAACTTGAAATCAAGGAAGGCGAGGAAGTAGTGCGCCTGTCCCGCGTGCCCAAGGGCAGCGTACAGATGCAGCCGATGTACGCCCAGGCCGCACCCGCGCCGGCACCCGTCGCCGCTGCCGCGCCGGCGGCCGTCGCTGCCCCAACCACCGACAGCACACCGGCAGCGCCCGACCTCCCGGCCGGCCACACCGTCAAGGCGCCCATGGTCGGCACCTTCTATGCGGCATCCACTCCGGGCGCCCCGGCATTCGCCAAGGTCGGCCAGCAGGTCAAGGCTGGTGAAACCATTGGCATCATCGAGGCGATGAAGATGTTCAACCAGATCGAGGCCGACGTCGCCGGCACGATCGTGGCGATCCTGGTCGAGAACGGCCAGCCGGTGGAATTCGACGAACCCATGTTCGTGATCGGCTAAGGAACAGCCATGCTGAACAAGGTCGTCATCGCCAATCGCGGCGAAATCGCGCTTCGCATCCTGCGCGCCTGCCACAGCCTGGGGATCAAGACGGTTGCCGTGCACTCCACCGTCGACCGTAACCTCAAGCACGTGGGCATGGCCGACGAGACGGTGTGCATCGGTCCGCCGCCGTCGGTGGATAGTTATTTGAACATCCCACGCATCATCGCCGCCGCGGAGATCACCGACGCCGATGCGATCCATCCCGGCTATGGTTTCCTGTCCGAGCGAGCAGACTTCGCCGAGCAGGTGGAACAGTCCGGCTTCGTTTTCATCGGCCCCACCGCCAACGTCATCCGCATGATGGGCGACAAGGTGGAGGCCATCCGTGCCATGAAGGACGCAGGTGTCCCATGCGTACCCGGTTCCGGTGGCCCGCTGGGTGATGATCCGGCCGCCAACGTCAAGATCGCCCGCGAGATCGGTTACCCCGTGATCATCAAGGCTTCCGGCGGCGGCGGCGGACGCGGCATGCGGGTGGTGCGCACCGAAGCCCACCTGGCCAATGCCGTTACCTTGACCAAGGCCGAGGCCAAGGCCGCGTTCGGCAACGAACAGGTATACATGGAAAAATTCCTGGAGAACCCGCGCCACGTGGAAATCCAGGTGATGGCCGATGGCCAGGGCAATGCCATCCACCTGGGTGAGCGCGACTGCTCCATGCAGCGCCGCCATCAGAAAGTGGTGGAAGAAGCCCCCGCGCCGGGCATCACGCCGGAGGAGCGCGCACGCATCGGTAAGGTTTGCACCGACGCCTGCATCCGCATCGGCTATCGCGGCGCCGGTACCTTCGAGTTCCTTTATGAAGGCGGCAAGTTCTACTTCATCGAAATGAACACCCGCATCCAGGTGGAACATCCGGTCACCGAAATGATCACCGGCATCGACCTGGTACGCGAGCAGCTGTTGATCGCCGGTGGCGAGAAGCTCTCGATCCGCCAGGAAGACGTGGTGATCAAGGGCCATGCCATCGAGTGCCGTATCAATGCCGAAGATCCCGACACCTTCATGCCCTCACCCGGCACGGTGAAACGCTTCGAGGCGCCGGGCGGCCCTGGTGTGCGCGTGGATACGCACCTGTATGACGGCTACCGCATTCCGCCCAACTACGACTCGATGATCGGCAAGCTCATCGTGCACGGCCCGGACCGTGACACCGCCATCGCCCGCATGCGCATTGCGCTGCTGGAAACGGTGATCGAAGGCGTCAAGTGCAACGTGCCGCTGCAGCAGCGCATCATGGCCGACAAGGGATTCCAGGCAGGTGGACAGAATATTCATTACCTGGAAAAACGGATGGCGGAGCAGAAAGAGGCGGCGGCGGGAACGCAGTAATGCCGTGGCTTGAGCTTTCCCTCACCATCACTTCGGCCCGGCAGCCGGCCACCGAGGAAGCGCTCGACGATGTCGGGGCGCTTTCGGTGACCTTGCAGGATGCCGATGCTGAAACACCCGACGAGCAGGCCATTTTCGAGCCTGGCGTTGGCGAGTTGCCGCTGTGGCCGACGATCACCCTGCTGGCGCTATTCGACGCCGATGTCGATCGCCGCGGCCTTGTCGCCACTTTGGCCGATCGCCTTCCCTGGCTGGACACCGACGCACTCGATTTCCGCGTGGTCGAGGACCAGGACTGGGAACGGGCCTGGATGGACCAGTTCAAGCCCATGCAATTCGGCCGCCGACTGTGGATCTACCCCTGGAACATCGAACCACCTGCAGGTGGTGATGAAGTGGTGGTTCGACTTGATCCGGGTCTCGCTTTCGGCACCGGCACCCATCCAACCACGGCGCTGTGCCTTGAGTGGCTCGACGGCCTGGACCTGCGCGGACTGACTGTATTGGACTACGGCTGCGGTTCCGGCGTGCTGGCACTTGCGGCGCTGAAGCTGGGTGCAACACATGCGGTGGGCATCGACAACGATCCCCAGGCGCTGACCGCCTCGCTCGACAACGCCGAGCGCAACGCCGTGGCCGAGCGACTGGAAGTGCACCTGCCCGGCGCAGGTAATGTGCCGCCCGCCGACGTGCTGGTGGCCAATATCCTGGCGGGCCCCCTTGATGAGTTGGCTCCAGCCTTTGCCGCCAGCATCAAACCCGGGGCGCCGTTTGCCATGTCGGGCATCCTGGCCGGCCAGCACGAGGAACTGCTCGACCGTTACGGCGAATGGTTCGACGATCTTGCCGTGGCCTTCCGCGAGGACTGGGTCCGCATCAGCGGCACGCGTCGCGGCTAGACTTACCCCATGTACACCCAGTGCCCCAACTGCCTCACCGTCTATGCGCTGCAGGCAGCGGCCCTGGTCCCGGCCTGTGGCTGCGTGCGCTGCGCCCATTGCAGCAATGTCTTCCAGGCATTGGGAACGCTGTCGGAAGTGCTGCCGCCCGAGCCCTTCCGCACCCTCGACGAGCACGCCCTGGACCGGGAACCTCCCCTGCTCGAGCAGGCGGTATTCCGGCCTCCCGCCGAGCCGACGGCCGAGGCTGCGCCGGACCAGGAAGATTTCTCCCAGCTGACGTTCGCACCGCGCTTCGTACGTGACAAACGCAAGCAGCGAGCGCCGCGCCATTGGTGGGGCTGGACGGCGATCTGCGCGGTATTGCTGTTGGGATTGGCGGCCCAGCTAGGCTGGGCCAAGCGTGAAGACATGGTTGCCGACCCCACCATCGGCCCGATGCTCGCGTCGGCCTGCCATACCCTGGGCTGCCAGTTGCCACTGGTGCGCGATACGACCCAACTGAAACTGCTGGCCCGCGAAGTAAGCGCGCATCCGAAAATTCCCGGCGCCTTGCTGATCACCGCGCACGTGCGCAACGACGCCTCATTCGCACAGCCGTATCCGGTGGTAAACATCACCTTGAGCGATGCCGATGGCAAGCGCCTGGCCATGCGACGCTTCCGTCCTGAAGAATATGTCGGTGATGCCGCCATGGTGGCGCACGGGCTCAAAGCCGCGTCGGACTCCGTCATGGTGTTCGAAGTGCAAGACCCGGGCCAGAACGCGGTGAACTTCGAGTTCGCCTTCGAGTGAACGCCGGCTGGCCGGTCTAGGAACTTTTCTTTTTCGCAAGCCTTAAATTCGTCCGCCGACACGGGTATAGTCGATCCCTTCGCGATCGATCGACCGGCCATTCGAGCCAGGCACCGCGGTCGTAACATTCCATGCAAATCCTGCAGGGCCAAGGCTGTCCCTGCGCTGTTCCGTGAGGGGATCGACGTGCACGCTGTCCGACTGACCGACGTTGAAGTGGCGAATGAACCGTCCATGCAGAGCGCCCTCAGCGAATGTGTCAGCCGCACCGTGCGTCGTTACCTGAAGGACATCGGCGATACGCATTGCGACGAAGGCCTGCATGCGTTGGTGATCCGTGAGGTCGAAGGCCCGTTGCTGCGTGAAGTACTTGCCTTCCACGAGGGCAACCAGAGTCGCGCGGCCGCTGCACTGGGCATCAACCGCGCCACCCTGCGCAAGAAGCTGGCTGCCCACGGCCTGATCTGACGGGCGCTATAATGATCGGTCCCCTGCCTGGATTCCGGTCATGCCCACGCCCGATCTCGTCCCCGTCCGCCGCGCACTGCTGAGCGTCTCCGACAAGCTGGGACTCATCGACCTGGCCAAACGCCTGGCCGACAAGGGCGTAGAACTGCTCTCCACCGGCGGCTCGGCCAAGGCCCTGCGCGATGCCGGCATCCCGGTCACGGAAGCCAGCGATGTCACCGGTTTTCCCGAAATCATGGACGGCCGCGTCAAGACACTGCACCCCGCCGTGCATGGGGGCCTCCTGGGCCGCCGCGGCGTCGACGATGCGGTGATGCAAACGCACGGCATCGCGCCGATCGACCTTCTGGTGCTGAACCTCTATCCGTTCGAAAAAACCGTCGCCGCACCTGGCTGCACACTCGATGACGCAGTGGAGAACATCGACATCGGCGGCCCCGCCATGCTGCGCGCGGCGGCAAAGAACTGGAACGACGTGGCCGTGCTCACCGATCCGGCACAATATGACAACGCGCTCACGCAGATCGAGACCAATGGCGGCCTCGACCGGGCCACACGCTTTGCATTGTCGGTGACAGCGTTCAACCGGGTGGCGGCCTACGACGCGGCCATCAGCAATTATCTTTCCGCCGTGCAGCTCAATGCTACGCAGACCGCCGTGGCTGGTGTCGATGCCTTCCCGGCGCAGGCCAACCAGTCGTTCATCAAGGTGATGGGGCTGCGCTACGGCGAGAACCCGCATCAGCAGGCGGCGTTTTACCGCGACGCAGAGCCCGCCGCCGGCACCCTTGCCACGTTTCGCCAGTTGCAAGGCAAGGAACTGTCCTATAACAACATCGCCGACGCCGATGCCGCATGGGAATGCGTGCGACAGTTCGACGTGCCCGCCTGCGTGATCGTCAAGCACGCCAACCCGTGCGGCGTGGCTGTTGCGGCCGATCCCCTGGCCGCTTACGAGCTGGCTTACGCCACCGACCCCACCTCGGCTTTTGGCGGCATCATCGCCTTCAACCGTCCGGTGGACCGCGCCACCGCCGAGGCCATCGTTGGCCGCCAGTTCGTCGAAGTAATGATCGCGCCGGCGTTCGGCAGCGAGGCTCTGGCGGCAACGGCAGCCAAGGCCAACGTGCGCGTGCTGGAGATTCCCGACGGCGACGAGCGCAATGCCTTCGACTTCAAGCGCATCGGTGGCGGTCTGCTGGTGCAGACGGCCGACAACCACACTGTGAAGCGCTCGGATCTGAAGGTGGTGAGCAAGCGCGCACCCGATGCGAAGGAACTGGACGATCTCTACTTCGCCTGGGCCGTCGCCAAGTACGTGAAATCCAACGCTATCGTCTACGCCCGCGATGGCCGCACCATCGGCGTGGGCGCCGGCCAGATGAGCCGCGTGGTCTCGGCGAAGATCGCCGGCCTCAAGGCCGAGGAAGCGGGCCTCACCGTACCCGGTAGCGCCATGGCTTCGGACGCGTTCTTTCCCTTCCGCGATGGCATCGATGCCGCGGCGGCGGCAGGCATCCGTGCCGTGATCCAGCCCGGCGGGTCGATGCGCGACAAGGAAGTGATCGCTGCCGCCGACGAGCACGGCATGGCGATGGTCTTTACCTCCGTTCGCCACTTCCGTCACTAACCCGCCGCCGCGCATAGCGGCGCGCCAGCACGGCGCATACCATCAGCTGGATCTGGTGGAACAGCATCAGCGGCAGCACGATGCTGCCCAGCGGATGCCCGGCGAAAATCACCTTGGCCATCGGAACGCCGCTGGCCAGGCTTTTCTTCGAGCCACAGAACACGATGGTGATCTCGTCCTCGCGGCTGAAACCAAGTGCGCGTGCGCCATAGCGGGTAATCGTCAGGGCCAGGGCCAGGATCACGGCATCAACCACCAGCAGGCCAGCCAGCACCGGAGCGGGCATCTGCTTCCACAGGCCCTGCAGCACCGCCGCGCTAAAAGCGGTGTACACCACCAGCAGGATCGAGCCGCGGTCGACGAAACCCAGCCATGCCTTGTACTTCTGCACCCAGTCGCCGATCCAGCGCTGCGCCACCTGGCCGGCGACGAAGGGCAGCAGCAACTGCAGCACGATGGCACCTACCGCCTCGGTCGAAAGCCCATGGCCGGACGTGCTGATGATCAGGCCCACCAATAGTGGGGTAACGACAATGCCGATGAGGCTCGACGCGGAGGCTGCGACAATCGCCGCCGGCACATTGCCGTGGGCGATCGAGGTAAAGGCTATGGACGACTGCACCGTGGATGGCAGGGTGCACAGGAACAGCACGCCCAGGTAAAGCTCCGGCGTGACCAGCGGCGCCAGCAAGGGCTTAAGTGCCAGGCCCAGCAGCGGGATTATCACAAAGGTGCTGGCCAGCACCGCAGCATGCAGCTTCCAGTGGCGCGCGCCCTCCACCACCGCCTGGCGCGGCAGCTTGGCCCCATGCAGGAAAAACAACAGGGCGATCGCAAGGTTGGTGATCCAGTCGAACACCGTCGCCCAGATACCCCGGCAGGGCAACACGCTGGCGATGACGACGGTCAGGACGAGGGCGGAGGTAAACCCATCAGGGAGAAAGCGGCGAAGATCCATCGGGGTATTGGACCGTGGTGAAGGCCGCGACGCAATGCGAACGGTCGGATGCGGCTCATGGTTGGCTTCACGCTCACGCCCGCTAGAGGCTTCCCGGCACACACTGGCACACCCGACGTCGCCATGAGGCCTGTGTATGCCGTATGAGCTCTATTACTGGACAGGCATCCAGGGCCGCGGCGAATTCGTGCGCCTGGCACTGGAAGACGCCAGGGCCGACTACACCGACGTTGCCCGTGAAAAGGGCGATGACGTGATGACGGCGTGGCTCGAAGGCAAGCATGAGGGCGCCGTGCCGTTTGCGCCGCCGTACCTCAAGAGCGGGCGGCTGGTGATCGCCCAGGTCGCCAATATCCTGCAGTACCTGGGGCCACGCCTGGACCTGGTACCCGATAGCGAGTCGCGGCGGCTGCAGGCGCATCAGATAGAACTGACCATCACCGACCTGGTCGCCGAAGCGCACGACAGCCATCACCCGGCGGGAACGGGTCTTTACTACGAAGACCAGAAACCGGAAGCGAAACGCCGCGCCACGGAGTTCCGCACCGAACGTATGTCCAAGTATCTTGGATATCTGGAGCACTGCATCGAGCGAGGTGGCGGGCGGCATGCGCTGCGCGAGCACTCCTACGTGGACCTTTCCATGTTCCAGGTGGTGGCGGGGCTGAACTACGCGTACCCGAAAGCCATGGCCAGGCTCAGCAAGAAATTGCCGCTGCTCACGGCGGTGCATGACCGCGTGGCGCAACGTCCGAACATTGCGGCGTATCTGGCATCACCACGGCGACTGGCCTTCAACACCAACGGTGTCTTTCGCCACTACCCCGAACTGGACGGCTAAACCTTACTGAGATTTCTGCTCGTCTACCGTCTTCGGCGGCGCGCCCCACTCATATACCTTGTAGTACACGGGTGCGACCGGGCCAAGCTTGGGATCGCGCTCGAGCTTGCCGTTCTCGTCGGCCAGGATCTCGCGCGGCGGCCCGTGCTTGGGCACGATGCGGATCATGGTGATGCGGCCGCCCTCGCGGTATTCCTCGACCGTGTCCTCGCCTTCGGTACGTACGGTAACCTGGGGTGGCGGGTTTCCGTTGGCGTCGGTGCCCTTGTCGTGCATGGCCGGAAGATCGATGGCCGGGCGATTCTTTTCCGGCGGCGGGTTGGCTACGGGCGTGGCGCCCTTCTCATGAATGCCCGGTGGTGGTGGGGCGGGCTTGAGGTTTAAGTCCTGGGCGTGGAGGCTGCCCGCGGCGATCAGGGCCAGGCCGGCGAGGAACGTAATGTTCGGTTTCATGACGAAGTCTCCGTGCAGGCGCCGAGCATACCAGCGCCCCTGCCCCCTGCGGCGTGAACGGGCCCGGAAAGTGGCGTGCAAGCCATGAGAGAATCCCAAGATGGCCAAGCTCATCCTGATCGACGGATCCTCCTACCTTTACCGCGCCTTCCACGCGCTGCCGCCGCTGACCAATGCCCAGGGAGAGCCCACCGGCGCGCTGTTCGGGGTGGTGAACATGCTGCGCGCCACGCTGAAGGCCGCCCCGGAGTACCTCGCCTTCGTGGCCGACGCCTCCGGTCCCACGTTCCGCGAGGAAATGTACCCGCAGTACAAGGCCAACCGGCCCTCGATGCCCGACGACCTGCGCTCCCAGGTCGAACCCATGCTGCGCATCGTCGGCGCGCTGGGCTTTCCGATCCTGCGCGTCACCGGCGTTGAAGCGGACGATGTGATCGGCACCCTGGCCGTGCAGGCACGCGAACAGGGCATCGACGTGGTGATATCCACCGGCGACAAGGATTTCGCCCAGCTGGTGGACGGACGCATCACCCTGGTCAACACCATGACCAATACCACCATGGACACCGACGGCGTGTTCGCCAAATTCGGCGTTCGGCCCGACCAGATCGTCGATTTCCTCACCCTCACCGGCGACAGCGTCGACAATGTTCCGGGAGTTGAGAAATGCGGCCCGAAAACAGCCGCCAAGTGGCTGGCCGAGTACGGCACGCTCGAGGCCCTGATTGCCGCCGCCGACAAGATCGGCGGCAAGATCGGCGAAAACCTGCGCACGGCCCTGCCCCGGCTGCCGCTGTCGAAGGACCTGGTCACCATCCGTATCAACACCCCGCTTGAAGTGGGTCCGACCGACCTGCACCAGCGTGAGGCCGACACCGAAGCCCTGCTGGAGCTCTACCGGCGCTACGACTTCAAGGCTGCGCTGAAGGAACTGGAAGCCGGTGGTGCCACACCGTCGGCGGGTACGGCTGCGCCAGCAACGTCGGACGCGGGTCCGACTCCCGCGGCCGCACGCGCTGCCGTGTCGATCGAAGGATTCTCCGCGCCCGGCGAATACGAACTTGTCCTCACCCGTGAGGCCTTCGACGCCTGGTTGCCGCGCCTGCGCGAGGCGCGCGTCGTGGCTTTCGACACCGAGACCACCAGCATCGATCCGATGCGGGCCGAGATCGTCGGCCTGTCGTTTGCCGTCGAAGCGGGCAAGGCCGCCTATATTCCCGTGGCGCATGATTATCCCGGGGCACCGAAGCAATTGACGCGCGATGAAGTACTTACCGCGCTCAAGCCCATCTTCGAGGATGCTTCCATCGCCAAGCTCGGCCAGCACGCCAAGTACGACGTGAACGTGCTTTCCACGCATGGTGTCGACGTGCGCGGCGTGGCCTTCGATTCGATGCTCGAGAGCTATGTGTTCAATGCCACTGCCACCCGCCACGACATGGATTCGCTGGCCACGCGGTATCTGGGTTACACAACGATCAAATATGAAGAAGTCGCCGGCAAGGGCGCCAAGTCGATTCCGTTCGGCCAGGTGGATATCGACACAGCCGCGCGCTACGCGGCCGAAGACGCCGACGTCACCCTGCGCCTGCATCAGGCGCTATACCCGCAGCTGCAGGCCGAACCGCGCCTGCTGAAGGTATACGAAGAGATCGAAATGCCGCTGGTGCCGATCCTTGCAAAAATGGAACAGCGCGGCGTGTTGATCGACATCGACGAACTGCGCCACCAGAGCCAGCAACTGGGCAAGCGCATGGTTGAGCTGCAAAAGCAGGCTTACGCCAGCGCCGGCCACGAATTCAACATGGATTCGCCCAAGCAGCTGCAGGCGGTGCTGTTCGACGAACTGGGCCTGCCGGTGCGGGTGAAGACCCCCACGGGCCAGCCATCGACCAACGAAGAAGCGCTCGAAGCCATCGCCGATGCCCACGAGCTTCCTCGCGTGCTGCTGGAATACCGCGGCCTGGCGAAACTGCGTTCGACCTATACCGACAAGCTCGCCGGCATCGTCAACGAGCGGACTGGCCGCGTGCACACCAGCTACCACCAGGCCGTGGCGGCCACCGGGCGCCTGTCGTCGTCGGATCCGAACCTGCAGAACATTCCCATTCGCACCGAGGAAGGCCGCCGCATCCGCCAGGCGTTCATTGCGCCACCGGGGTGGAAGATCATGGCCGCGGATTATTCGCAGATCGAACTGCGGATCATGGCGCACCTGTCGGGCGATGAGGGCTTGTTGAGAGCGCTGAGCGACGGCGGTGACGTGCACCGCGCCACGGCGGCTGAGGTATTTGGCATTCCTCCAGAGGAAATCACCGTCAACCAGCGCAGTGCGGCCAAGGCGATCAACTTTGGCCTGATGTACGGCATGAGCGCCTTCGGCCTGGCACGCCAGCTGAACATCGACCGTGGCGAAGCCTCCGATTACATGGCCCGCTACTTCGCCCGGTATCCCGGCGTGCGGGATTTCATGGAATCCACCCGCCAGCAGGCGCATCGCGACGGCTACGTGGAAACCCTGTTCGGCCGCCGGCTGTACCTTGAAGAGCTGGCCTCAAGAAACCAGGCACGCCGGGCCGGCGCCGAGCGCGCGGCGGTGAACGCCCCTATGCAGGGCACGGCTGCCGATATTATCAAGCGGGCAATGATCGCCGTCGCAGCATGGATTGAGACGCGCGACGATGTATGCATGCTGATGCAGGTTCACGATGAACTGGTCTTCGAAGTGCGCGAAGACGCCGTGGATGCAGTACGCGAAGGGGTTATTCGGCACATGTCGGGAGCGGCGGAACTGGCCGTGCCGCTGATCGTGGATGTCGGCGTAGGCGCCAATTGGCACGAGGCTCACTAACCACCTGTTTTCCCGCGCATTTCCAGACCCTGAAAATTGGCTGACTATTTCTTCGCCAAGCCCGCGAACTTTCCGCCACCGCCGCCATCTAATCTTCCGGAACACACGCAACGGTGTTCCGAAGGTGATCTCTCCTCCCTGAGTGAACCTACGGCTGTGAACCTCTCCCCTGGGTTTCGCAGCCACCCCAGCCCCGAAGGTCCCCCCCTGGCCTTCGGGGCTTTTTTTTGCCTGTCGTTTGGACCGGGACAATGCGCTATCGTTCGCGCACTTTTCCCACCGCTCAAAAGGCAATCCCCCATGTCCCTTTCCATGTACAAGGCGTCCGTGCCGGTGTTCGTGCGCGGCCTGTCGAACCTCAAGCACGTGCTGCAACAAGGCCAGGCCCACGCCAAGGCGAAGAACGTTACCGACGAAGTGATGCTGCAGACCCGGCTGATCGCCGACATGCTGCCACTGGTCAAGCAGGTGCAGATCGCCACCGATGCGGCCAAGGGCTGCGCGGCGCGGCTGGCCGGCGTCGAGCCGATCGCCGTGCCCGATGTGGAAGTGACCTTCGATGAACTTTTCGCCCGCATCGACAAGGTGATCGACTACGTCAAATCGTTCGAAGCCAGCCAGATCGACGGCAGCGAAGACCGTGCGGTCGTCTTGAAGCTGCGCAGCGGCGAGCTCAACCTCACCGGCCAGGACTACCTCTTCGGCTTCGCCCTGCCCAACATGTTCTTCCACATCACCACCACCTACGCGATCCTTCGCGAGGCTGGCGCGGAACTGGGCAAGAACGACTACCTGGGCAACCGCTAAGCGTTATCCCGCCAGCGCCATCGAGCCACTCGACGGCGCTGGCATCCCTACGGCGGGGGTGTGGGACAATGGCCGGCCCATGCTCCTCGACGACACCAAAGCCACCATCCGCGCCGATTACGGACGCCTTAAAGAAGGCTTGCCCGGCTTTCGTGGACGGCCGGCGCAGCTGAAGATGATTGCCGAGGTGGCCAAGGCGTTGGCCGAACCTGCCGGCGCCGCTGTGATCGAGGCACCCACGGGTACCGGTAAGTCGATGGCTTACCTGATCGCCGGGCTGGAAGTGGCGCGGGCGACCAAGAAGAAACTCCTTATTGCGACCGCCACCGTGGCGCTACAGGAGCAGTTGGTTCAGCGCGACATTCCCCAGTTCCTGAAACTCTGCGGCGTGGAAGCGAAGGTCGCCCTGGCCAAGGGCCGCCAGCGTTACCTGTGCGTGCGCAACCTGCGCATGGCTGCCACCGAAACGGCGCAGGGCGGCCTGGATTTCGACGCCGAACTCGCCCTGTGGGCCAAGCCGCCGCAACCACGCGACACCCAGGCCGTAGGCAAGCTCACCGAGGCCTTCGGAAACGGCGAGTGGAACGGCGACATGGACAGCAGTCCGGAAGCGGTGTCCGACCTCGTCCGCGGCATGCTTACCACCAGCGCCGGCGGCTGCACGGGCCGCAAATGCGGCGCCTTTGCCGTTTGCCCCTTCTTCCTGGCCCGCCGCGCGGTAGGGGAAGCTGAGATCGTGGTGGCCAACCAGGATCTGGTGCTGGCTGACCTGACCATGCCGCGCGATGAAGACACCTTCGGCGGTGTGATCCTGCCCAAGCCGGAAGAAACGCTCTACATCTTCGACGAAGCCCACCACGTGCCAGCCAAGGCCATCGACCGCGGCGCAGCCGATGTGCATCTGTCGGTAGCCATGCGCCGGCTCGGCCGTATGCAGAACCAGATCCACGCGGCCTATTCGCTCACCGACAAGGAAAGCATAGGCAACCTCACGCTTGAAATGGGCGAGGAGAAGATCGCCGAGCTCAGCGCCTCGCTGGAAGACATCGAGCGCGAGATCCGCATGAACTGGATGCCTTCGCCCGGCGAGGCGGAGCCGATGTATCGCGCATCCCTCGGCCGCTTGCCTGAGAATTGGGTGGTGCACGCGACCGCGCTGCGCCTGGTCACGAGCGACGTACACAAGTGGGTACGCAGCGTGCGCCGCGCCGTGGTGGAGATGGAAGCTGGCGGGCCTACCCAGGAGGCGATCTCCCGCGAGCTGGGGATGGCGCTGGAGCGCCTGGATCGGCAAGTGCGCACCTGGTATGCATGGTCGAGCGAGGATCGCGAAAACGCGCCGCCGCTGGCGCGCTGGGTGACGTTAACCGTCGACCAGCAGATCGTCTGCCACGCCTCGGCCGTGTCCGCCGGCGGCCTGCTGCGCAATGTTCTATGGGACAACGCGGCAGCGGTGGTAATGACATCGGCAACGCTTAGCGTCGGCGGCCAGTTCCGCGGTTTCGCCGATGCGGTCGGCCTGCCCAACGACGCTGTGACGCTGAGTCTGCCCTCACCCTTCGACCTGGCCAACCAGGCCACGCTGGAAGTCCCCGCCTTCAAGGCCATGCCTGACGACCGCGAAGGCCACGCGCGCGAAGTGGCCACCTGGCTGGGCGCGAACCTCAACTGGGATGCCGGCAACCTGGTGCTGTTTACTTCGCGCGCCAAGCTCGACCGCGTGCTGCAGGTTCTGCCCATCGAGTACGTGCGCAAGGTACGCGCACAGGGCTCGTTGTCCAAAGCGCAGCTGATCACCGAACACCGCGAGGACATCGAAGCGGGCAAGGGCAGTACCTTGTTCGGCCTGGCCTCGTTCGGCGAGGGGCTGGATCTTCCGGGCAAACTTTGTGAAACCGTGGTGGTGACCCAGCTCCCCTTTGCCGTGCCTACCGACCCGGTTGGCGCGACGTACGCGGAGTGGCTGGAGTCGCGGGGACGCAATCCATTCATTGAAGTGAGCGTGCCCGATGCCACGCGGCTGTTGATCCAGTATTGCGGCCGCCTGATCCGTACCGAAACCGATACCGGCCGTATCGTGCTGCTGGATCGCCGCGTGGTTACCAAGCGTTATGGCGAGCAGATGCTGCGCGCGCTGCCACCCTTCGCGCGTGCAATCGAGCGCGCCGCATGAGCGTGGAAAAACCCGATGCACCGTCGGTTGCACGTAACCATGATGCGATTCTGGATGTGCTTCGCGAAGCTTTTTCGGGTGCAAAATCGGTGCTTGAAATAGGTAGCGGCACGGGACAGCACGCGGTGTTCTTTGCGCAGGCCCTGCCCTATCTTTCCTGGCAAACGTCGGGCCGGCTTGAGAACCTCGAGGGCATAGGAGCCTGGCTCGACGATGCCGGCTTGCCGAATACACCGCCTGCGCTGGCCTTTGATGTCAATGGCATCTGGCCGGCCACCGCGTACGATGCCGTATTTACCGCCAACACCCTGCATATCATGTCGTTCGAAGAAGTGCAGGCGTTCTTCGCTGGTCTTCCTGGCATCACCAAGCCGGGGTCCACCCTTGTGGTCTATGGACCATTCAACTACGACGGCCAGTTCACCAGTCCTAGCAACGCCGCCTTCAACGACTGGCTGAAGGCACGCGGGTCGCACATGGCTATCCGTGACTTCGAAGCGGTGGATGCGCTAGCCACCAGCGCGGGTTTCCAACTCGTGGCCGACCGTGCCATGCCGGCGAATAATCGATGCATCATCTGGCGTCGAATCTTATAACAAGCGCATGCTTCATTTGTCGCGTTGATCGTCCTCGGGCGGCCATTGCCGTGAGACGTGAACGAGGGCAAGTACGCGGACGACATCCGACTTGATCTCGTAAACCAAGCGATAGTTGGCATGTGGTACCAGCTCTCGAGTGCCCCTGACGACACCGCGTGGCGCGGATCTTGGGAACATGGCCAATTGTTCCGACGAATCCTTGAATCGCTCGTCCATTCGCATGGCCGCGCCCACGTCCTCTGCTGCTATGTACGTCCATATACGCAGGCGATCCTCTTCGGCCGCCGGCATCCATTCGACTTTCATTTTTTGGTGAGTGCCTCCGCGCGCCGGGCAGCGAACTCTGCTTCAACCACCTCGCTGGGGCGGCCGCGCCCCTCGCGCGCCTGGCGACGCGCGATTTCAACCTTCCTGTGCAGGAAGTCTTCGTACTCACGCATTTCGCGTTGCCTGGCGATGTACTCGCGCATCAACTCGCGAACCACCTGCGCGGCGGGGCGATGGGCCGCCTCAGTTGCCGCCATGAAGGCTTCGCGCAAGTCTGTTTCAAGCTTCATGAAAAAGGTCGCTTCTTTCGTCATGACTCAGGTTCAAGGATGGATATTAGAAGTATATACCTTATATAGCCACGGGATCGTTGCCACAAGGCTCCGATGAACCGTAATCTTCGACGATCCCAAAAAGTTGGTTTCGGACAACGTGATATGAGCCTTTGCCCGTGCGGACGAGCCGACTATTCCGCTTGCTGCGGTCCTTATCACACCGGACTTCCTGCGCTCGACGCTGAGTCATTGATGCGTTCACGCTACAGCGCGTTCGCCCTGGGGCTGCCCGACTACCTGATGACGACCTGGCATCCGTCCACGCGACCGGCGACGCTTGCGGTAGATCCGGGCATCCGCTGGCTTGGCCTGGACATCAGGAAGGCCACCAATGCTGGCGACCCCGACCACGCCACAGTGGAATTCGTCGCACGCTCACGCCACGGAGGCGGCCCCGCCCATCGCCAGCACGAGCTCAGCCGCTTCGTGCGCGAGGATGGGCGGTGGTTTTACCTCGACGGTGACGTGCGCTGATCGATCACTTCGTGCGGAAGGCGCTTTCCAGCATCTGGCGATCAAAACCGGTGCCGGGCTCTTCTCCGTTGGAATAGCGATATAGCGCTGCCGAATAGATGCCATGGAGCGCCGCCTGCACCAGGCCCAGCAGCACCATGGCGATCACCAGCGCCACGATCGCGGCGATGATCAGCGTGACCGAACCGGTGAAAGAAGCGCCGACGATCAGGCCCGCACCGCACAGCATCACCGCGAAGGTACCCAGGCCAAACACCACGCCGAGGCCGACATTGCCGATCAGGTTCTCACCCCAGGTGCCGCGCAGCAGTTGCACGCTGCGCTTGAGCGCCTTGAACGGACCCAGCCCTTCGTGTGCCAGCACAGGCACAACCAGGAAGGTCGCCACCGTCCAGCCCAGGCCAAGGAAGCCGGCGACGATGCGGCCGATGAAACCCAGGCGCTGCTGCAGCGCGCGCAGGAACACGCCGACCGTAGCTGCGATCAATGCGTAACCCAGGATCGTGCCGATGCGTGACCAGGCAATGCGGAAGCCATCGGCTACCGTGGGATTGCCGCCATCCAGGCGGATCATCGCTGCGCCGATCAACGCGGTGTTGAAGAAGATGATGATGGTGTACTGCACCAGGTAGAACGCGCCCATCAACACATACTGGATAGGCTCAAGGCGTCGCTGGTCGAAGTGCTGGCCATGCATGGCGCCCAGGATGATCGGCAGTGCAAAACTTCCGATCACCACCAGCGAGGCCATCGCCGAGAACAACGGGAACACCATCAATTCCTTGTCCGAGCGCAATACCGACGCGCTCGCCTTCATCAAGGCCCAACTACGTGCGAACTTCCCCATGGCGCGATGTCCTTCCCCGGTTGGCGGTGGGCATTTTGTAGCAGACGCAACGGGCGTGGAACAGTGGAGGGGGTCACTCGAACAATGTTTGCTCGTCGGCGAATATCCGCGTCAGATGCTCCACGACCGTCCTGATGGGCAGGTCCCTGCGGTCCTGCCGGCGTATGAGCAGCCAGATCTCGCGCGGTGGTGGCACGGCTGCCAGCTGGCAGGGTCGCAGGTCCGGGGTGGTCCGCCCGATGTAGTGCGGCAGCAGCGCCAGGCCTGCACCGGACCGGGCAGCCGTTGCCTGCGCCACCTGGTTGCCGGCCCGGAATGAAACACGCGACCGCGGGTAGTTTTGTGCCAGCCAACGGGCCTCCGGCACGGTCGAACCTTCTTCGTCGAAGCTGATGAACGCGAACCCCTCGCCGGCTTCGACACCTTGGCAAACCAATGGCGTGCCGTAGAAGCCGAACGCCATGCTACCGACGGGCTTGGCAATGAAGTCGCCGTCCTGCGGGCGACCGAGGCGGACAGCGATATCCGCCTGGTGCCGTTCAAGGCTTATAGGCCGAAGATCCGTGGCCAGGTCGATATCCAGACCCGGGTACACCGTGGGCAACGTGGCCAGTCGACTGATCAGGAATCCCTGGGCCAATGCCGGCGGCGCATTGATCCGGACCAGGCCCCTGGGGGAATCGTCCGTGCCTCCGCGACCCAGGGTTTGGACGGCGGTCTCCATGTCGCCAGCAACCGCCAGCGCGAGGGTTCCCGCCGGCGTCAGTACATAACCTTCGGGCCGGCGTTCGACCAGTTTCTCGCCAACACTCGCTTCCAGCGACTGGATCCGCCGCGAAATCGTTGCGTGATTGACCGCCAGCGCACGCGCCGCGGCCGACAGGCTGCCATGGCGTCCGAGGGCCAGGAAGATGCGCACATCCTGCCAATCCACCTCTGTGCGTTTTTTATCAACCATTGATCGAGGATAGCGGATTTTCAGCGAGGCGGACTCGGCCTAGCCTTATTCCCGTCACCAGGAAAGAAGGTTGCCCGCCATGTCATCTAACCCATTGAAACTCACCCTCGTTGGAGGGCCGACCGTGCTTATTGAGTTTGGCTCGATGCGCCTGCTGACCGACCCGACGTTCGACCCTCCCGGCAGCTACCAGGTCAATCCCCTCCACTTCGAAAAGACCTCAGGCCCTGCGCTTTCAATAGCGCAGATAGGCCAGCTGGATGCCGTATTGCTTAGCCATGACCAGCATATCGACAACCTCGATAGCGCCGGCCGGGCAATGTTGCCTACCGTCGGCAGGACGTACACGACGAAGGCTGGCGCCTCTCGTCTGGACGGCCAAGCGATGGGCCTGGCGCCATGGGAGACCTGCACACTGCAAGGGGCAAACGGTGAAACCTTGTTGGTGACCGCCACACCCGCACGGCACGGTCCCATCGGCATCGAGCCGATCTCCGGTGATGTGGTGGGATTCGCCCTCGGTATCGATAAACCCGGCGACCTCTTGTACGTCACCGGCGACACGGTCTGGTACGAAGGCACCGCCGAAGTTGCCCAGCGTTTCTCGCCCAAAGCCGTGCTGCTTTTCGCTGGCGCCGCCGAGCCACGTGGGCGCTACCACATGACGATGGGTAGCGAAGGCGCGCTGGAAGCGGCTCATGCGTTCCCGAACGCCACGATCGTGGCCGCACACAACGAAGGCTGGGGCCACTTCAGCGAAAGCCCCGGGCAGCTCGCCGATGTGTTCGCCCAGTTTCGCCTGCCTGATCGCCTGATGCCTTTCGAGAAAGGCAAGGTGCTGGTCATTCCTGTTTCAGGTTAAGCGTCAGTCGCGAAACCTTTTCCCGTTACTTACATCAACATTACTGAGAGAGAAAATGATCATGAGCAACGAACAGAAAGTCGTCATTGTCACCGGCGCATCGCAAGGTATCGGGGCGGCGGTCGTCAAGGGCTATCGGGATGCAGGCTATGCGGTGATCGCCAATTCCCGCTCCATCACCCAGGGGTCTGATGCCGGGGTGATCGCGGTGCCGGGCAACATCGCCGACCCGGATGTTACGCAGCAGGTGGTGCAGACAGCGATTGATCGCTTCGGGCGCGTCGATACGCTCATCAACAACGCGGGCATCTTCATCGGCAAGCCATTCACCGAATACACCATCGAAGACTTCCATCGTGTGATCGATGTCAATCTCGGTGGCTTCTTCCACATCACGCAAAGGGTGTTGGAACAGATGCTGCGTGTAAACAGGGGGCATATCGTGCAGGTGACCACCGCAGTGGTGAAGCAACCCATCGCCGGGCTCGCATCGGGCCTGGCGGGACTGACCAAGGGTGGACTGGACGCCATCACGCGTTCGCTGGCCATCGAATACGCGCAGAAGGGCATTCGCGTGAACGCCGTAGCGCCCGGCATCATCAAGACGCCGATGCATCCGGTTCAAACGCACGATTTCCTCAATAAGCTGCATCCGGTGGGCCGGATGGGTGAGGCAGAGGAAGTCGCCGATGCCATACTTTACCTGGAGCGTGCCGGCTTCGTTACCGGCGAGACCCTTCATGTGGACGGTGGCCAGCACGCTGGTCGCTGACGAGTGACTTGACCTTCGCGGCGAGCCCATGGGCCGCCGCGAGAATGTGTACTTGTGATCGTCCTGTTCCCAGGAGAAAACCATGCCATACGTAAACATCAAGGTAACGCGTGAGGGTACGGCCCCGGGTGCAACGGCCACTACGCCCGAGCAGAAAAAGGCGCTGATCAAAGGCGTCAGCGATCTTCTGTTCGAAGTGATGGGCAAGGCGCCGCACACCACCTATGTCGTCATCGAGGAAGTCGATCTTGAGAACTGGGGCGTTGGTGGCGTGACCACGCCTGAATACCGCCAGCAGGTTGCCACCGCCACGGAGAAACCAACCTAGTTTGAAGTTTGTCGCTCGTTAAAGCCTGACAACCTCAAGCTCGCCGCTATCGGGTACCCGCGCCTGCATTTGGGACAACGTCTGGCCAGTCAGCGGATGCACCACGTCACCGGCAATGTCGGCCAGGGGCCGCAATACGAAGGCGTGGCGAAGTTCGTCGCGCGGAATCTTCAGGTGCCCGGGCCCATCGAGCACGAGATCGTCGTAGAGCACGATATCGATATCCAGCGTGCGGCTGGAGAACCGCGGCACGTCGCGGCGGCGGCCATGGCGATCCTCGATGGCGTGCAAGGCATCGTTAAGGCTGATCGCATCCAGATCGGTGGTAAGGCTTACTGCCAGGTTGATGAAGGCAGGTCCGTCGAAGCCCACTGCCTTGCTGCGATAGGCGGGCGACACTACGAGGTCGCCGAACATCGTGCGCAGTTCCAACAGCGCCGCCCGCAGGTGCTTTTCCGGCTCCAGGTTGGAACCCAGGCTTAGCCACGCCGTTGCCATGCGCGCTAGGCCTTTCGCTTGCCACGCTCGATCACCACGCCGACCGACTTAGCGCCGCGCACGGCGCCGGGCTTGGCGCACTTCAGGCGCACCCAGGCTACGCCGAATTCCTTCATCACAATTTCCGCGCAACGCTCGGCCAGTGTTTCCACCAGGCCGAACGATGATTCGCCCACGAACGACTGCAGGCGCTTGGAAACAGCCTTGTAGTCGAGGGTGTCAGCGATGTCGTCGCTGGCCGCGGGCTTGCGGTTGTCGAACGCCATCTCAAGGTCGAATGCCAATGGCTGGCGGATCTTGCGCTCCCAGTCATAGATGCCGATGACGGCATCGATGCGGAGGTCTTCGATGAATACGATGTCCATCGGGTGATTCTAGCCAATCGCGCGCGGCTTTCGGCGCATCGCGCTGCCGTTCGATCACGCAGCCGTGAGGGTTTCCAGGTTCCAGCGGGGCTGCACCACCAGGGTGCCATCGTGCTGGCCAGCCGCCAGGCGGATCGCCCCCGCCAGCGCGATCATCGCGCCGTTGTCGGTGCAGAACTCAAGACGGGGGAAGTACACCTTGAAGCCGTCGGCGGCACCGACCTCGGCCAGCTGGGCGCGAAGGCGGCGGTTGGCGCCGACACCGCCAGCGATCACCAGGCGCCCTGCCCCGGTGGCGGCCAGCGCACGGCGACACTTGATGGCGAGCGTATCCACGATGGCGTCCTCGAAGCCGCGCGCGACATCCGCCCGGGCCTGATCGCTGCCGTCGGAAGCCTTCCACGCCATCAGCACCTGGGTCTTCAGACCGGAGAAACTGAAGTCGAAGCCGGGACGGTCGGTCATCGGCCGGGTGAACTTGTACACGCCAGGCCGGCCTTGTTCGGCCAACTTCGCCAGTGCCGGGCCGCCGGGATACGGCAGGCCCATCATCTTGGCGGTTTTGTCGAAGGCCTCGCCGGCCGCGTCATCCAGGGTGTCTCCCAGGATCCGGTAGCGCCCGATGCCCTGGACCTCGACCAGCATGGAGTGCCCGCCGGACACCAGCAGGGCCACGAACGGGGGCTCGGGCGGGTCGTCTTCCAGCAGCGGAGCCAGCAGGTGGCCTTCCATGTGGTGGACACCAATGGCCGGGACATCCAGCGCCCAGGCCATGGCCCGGGCCGCCGCCGCGCCCACCAAAAGGGCGCCGACCAGGCCGGGTCCTGCCGTATAGGCCACGCCGCCAAGGTCGGATACCCCCAGGCCCGCATCGGCCAAGGCCTTGCGCAGCAAGGGTAAAAGCTTCCGGACATGGTCCCGGCTGGCCAGTTCCGGCACCACCCCGCCGTACTCGGCGTGCAGCCGGACCTGGCTGAAAAGCTCATGGGAAAGCAGGCCCCGGCCCGGGTTTTCCCGGTCCCAGCGCAGCAGGGCGACGCCCGTCTCGTCGCAGGAAGTCTCGATACCCAGTACAGGCTTTGAAATCTGCAGAATGCTCACGCTATAATTCACGGCTCGCCCGATCAACCGGGCCAGTTTACCCAAGTGGAGTTTCCATGCCGTCCGTTAAAGTCCGCGAGAACGAGCCGTTCGAGCTTGCCCTGCGTCGTTTCAAGCGTACCTGTGAAAAGGCTGGTGTGCTGGCCGAGACCCGTAAGCGCGAGTTCTACGAAAAGCCCACCCAGGAACGTAAGCGCAAGCGTGCTGCCGCGGTCAAGCGCCATCTGCGCCGCCTGTCGCGTGACGTTTCCCGCAAGACCCGCATGTACTGAGTGTCCTGCCTGCCCGCCTTCACAGGCATAGCGGCAGGCAACCGGCAGGCGCGTCCAACCGCAGCCGCCACCTCTCTTACGCATGTAACGGACCGGCGCCACCCCCTGGGAGGCGCCGGTTTTCGTGTTCGAAGTCGAATAAGGAGTTTCCCGTGAGCCTGAGACAGCAGCTGACCGAAGACATGAAGAACGCCATGCGTTCCGGCGAGAAAGACAAACTCGGCGTGATCCGCCTGATGCTGGCCGCCGTGAAGCAGCGCGAGGTCGATGAGCGCATCGAGCTGGACGACACCCAGGTGCTGGTCACGCTTGAAAAAATGATGAAGCAGCGACGCGATTCGGTGACCCAGTACGAGGCCGCCAGCCGCGAGGATCTCGCCCAGGTCGAACGCTACGAGATGGGCATCATCGAAGCCTATCTGCCTGCCAAGCTGGACGAGGCCGGGATCGAGGCCCTGGTGCGCCAGGCCATGGCCGAAACGGGCGCTACCAGTATGAAGGACATGGGCAAGGTAGTGGGCTGGGTCAAGGACAAGGCTGCCGGTACGGCCGACATGGCCGTGGTGTCCCAGAAGGTGAAGGCCGCCCTGGCGTAGGCCGCCACGTTTCACGCCTCCCGCACGATCCGGCCCTCAAGATCAGCGCCACTTAAGAAGAGCGGAGTCCTGCCATGCTCAAGTGGGCCATCATCTTCGGCATTGTGTCGCTTATTACCGGCGCCCTCGGCTTTACCGGGATTTCCGGCGCCGCCGGAACCATTGCCAAGGTTCTTTTCGCGATCTTCCTGATCTTCTTCATTATCGCCATCCTGGCCGTGGTGGGTATCTTCCACATGGCCTTCTAGCGGGGCCGGTCCCGGGCCGCGCTGGCCGTTACAATGCGCCATGCGCGGTCGTATCCCCGATACCTTCATTGACGAGCTGCTTGCCCGTGTCGACATCGTCGACACGATCGAGCGGCGCGTGCCTTTAAAAAAAGCCGGGCGCGAATGGACCGCCTGCTGCCCCTTCCACAACGAACGCTCGCCCTCGTTCTATGTGAGCCCGCAGAAGCAGTTCTATCATTGCTTCGGCTGCGGCGTGCACGGCAGCGCGATCAAGTTCCTGATGGAATACGAACGCCTGGAGTTCGTCGACGCGGTGGAAGAACTGGCCCAGTCAGTGGGCCTGAAGGTGCCGTACGAAGGCGGCCGCGACGCCGCCCCGCGCGAAGATAAAACCGACCTCTACGCGCTACTTGATGGCGCGGCGCACTTCTACGAAGAGCAACTGCCCAAAAGCGCCGAGGCAAAGGAATACGTCAAGCGCCGCGGTCTGGATGCCGAGACGATCAAGGCCTTCCGCATCGGCTGGGCACCGGCCGGCTTCGATGGCGTGATCAAGGCACTGGGTAGCTCCGAGACGCGCCTGAAGCTGTTGAACGAAGCAGGCATGGTGGCCTCGAACGAGCGTGGCAATCGCTACGACCGTTTCCGTGAACGGGTGATGTTCCCGATCCTGGACCGCCGCGGTCGCGTGATCGCCTTTGGCGGGCGCGTGCTCTCCGGTGACCAGGGGCCGAAATACCTCAACTCACCGGAAACTCCCCTCTTCCACAAGGGAAAAGAGCTCTTCGCGTTGTGGCAGGTGAAGCAGGCCAATAAAACGCTTGAGCGTATCGTGGTGGTCGAAGGCTATATGGACGTCATCGCCCTGCACCAGGCAGGGCTGCCGATTGCCGTAGCCACGCTCGGCACGGCAACCACGCCCGACCATGCCGAAGTGCTGTTCCGCGCCACACCCGATGTAGTGTTCTGTTTCGACGGCGACCGCGCCGGGCGACAGGCGGCGTGGCGCGCGCTGGAGTCGGTGCTGCCGCGCATGCGCGACGGACGCCAGGCGTTCTTCCTGTTCCTTCCCGATGGCGAAGACCCCGATACGCTGGTGCGCAAGGAAGGCAAGGACGGCTTCGAAAAACGCATGCACAAGGCCACGCCGCTATCGGAATATTTCTTTGCCGAACTCGGGCGTGACGTGGAACTGGGAAGCCTCGATGGCCGCGCGCGCCTGGCCGAACGCGCCCGGCCGCTGATCGCGAAAATGCCCGATGGTGCCTTCCGCGATCTCATGGGCGCCGAGCTTGAGCGACGCACGGGAGCGAAAGCAACTTTCCAGGCCGAAGCGCGCCCCCGAGCACCGCACCAGCGCACGGCGCCGGTGCAGCGGAGCCTGGTGCGAACCGCGATCACCTTGTTGATTGCCCAACCGGGCCTGGCGGACCTTGTCGAACGGCCTTACGCCTTTCTCGCCCTGGACAAACCCGGGGTAGGCCTGCTGGCCGAAATCATCGACATCGCCCGTTCGCGGCCGGGGATCAATCCGGCCACCCTGGTGGAACAATTCGCCGACCGCGAAGAGCACGCCGCGCTGGACAAACTTGCCCGCGCCGACGTGGTCGGCGAACCGGAAATGCAGAAGGTGGAGTTCCTCGATGCCCTGATGCAGATGCAACACCAGGGTGTGGTCCAGCGCCGACAGATCCTGCAGGAAAAAATGCGCGCAGGCCGGCTCGAAGACGCTGAAAAAGCCGAGTTGCGCGAATTACTTACCGTGCGACCACCGCGCTCGATCGCCGGCGAATGACGGCCGGGGCCCATCCATGGGATCATCCAGGGCCGGACAGCAATCGTAGGCCCTGATGGACCTGCTCGAGCGCCTCATCGACATTTTCGGCCAGAACGGATACCTGGCCGTCTTCATCGCCCTGATGCTTTGCGGCGCCGGTATTCCCCTGCCCGAAGACATCACGCTGGTCGCTGGCGGTGTCATCACGGGCCTGGGTTACGGCAATGTGCACACCATGTTCATGGTGTCGATGGTGGGCGTGTTGCTTGGCGACTCCACCATGTTCCTGCTGGGACGAAAGTACGGTACGCGCGTGTTGAAAGTGCGTTTCGTCGCGCGCCTGCTCACGCCCGAGCGTTATGCCAAGGTGCAGGAAAAATTTGCACGCTACGGCAACCGCATGATGTTCTTCGCGCGCTTCCTGCCCGGCATGCGCACGGCGGTATACATCACCGCCGGTGCTAGCCACCGCGTGTCGTTCTGGCGCTTCTTCCTGCTCGACGGCTGTGCTGCGCTGATCAGCGTGCCGATCTGGGTGTACCTGGGCTACTTCGGTGCCAATAACCACCAGTGGCTGGCGATGTGGATCCGTCGCGGCCAAACCGGGTTGTGGGTTGTCCTGCTCCTGGCGCTGGTGTTGCTGTTCTGGTATTTGCGCCGCCGTCGCCAATGTTCCTCGGGGTCGGGGACGGAGTAAAACGCCGACCCCGATATCGCCCTGGCTAGGCCCTGGCCAGCTGCGCCATGCGGTCGCAAAGCAGGGTCATCATGTCCCAGCCTGCTTCCAGCGCATGCTCAAGTGCAGGCAGCAGAGCCACCGGTGCACGACGCAGCAGATCCACACCGTAGGCGGCATGATCGCCATCGTCTTCACCGTGCTCTCGGAAATGTGGCATGTCGCCGAATACCGCCGACGCCTGCTCGTGAAAGATCTCGCCACTGGCTTCCAGTACCAGGTGCATCAGCAAGGTGCGCTCGTAGTCGGACCCGACCATCATCGCGTGCTTGAACCAGTGCATCGCCGCCTGCAGGATCGGGTCGGTACAGGCCACATGGTTGCCACCGCGTTGCTTGCGCAGGTTGTCGTTGTGGCCAAGTTCCTCGGCCAGGTGCTCCACCGCCACGCGCTGCTGGTCGTGATCGACCGTGAGCGCGGCGCGCAAGTGCAACAGGCGCTGGAAGAAATCCGACCATGTCTGCAGGCAATCGAGCAGGCGCTCGCGCACCGCGGTATCCAGTTCGTCCGGATCATTGACCAGGCTCACCAGTTCGCTGCGTGAAAAGCCGGCGATACGTGCATCATTGCGCGCCAGCAGACGCTCCACCGGCCGCGACGACGACGATTCGAACTCAATCCGCGGTGTCTGGGGCGTGTCATAGAACGCCGAACCGTTGAACTGCATCGAAATGCCCCAGAACCCGTCGCCCGTGCCGCGAAAGCCGTGCAGGCATCCGGACGTGACCAACACCGCATCGCCCGCGGCCAATGGCCGCTCGATATCGCCGAAGACCTCGCCCGTTCCCTCGCAGACCAGGATCATCCCGCGTTCCTCGTGGCGATGGGCGCCCAGTTCCTGGCCACCGGCCAGGTGTACCCAGCTCATGGCCACCCCGGTGTGCGAGGGAATGAATTCGGCCAGGGCGGCCACTTTCGCAAATGCCTTCACCGTACCCAGCTCGTGGACCGTGCCGGCGACTTCCACCCGATGCAGGGGCTCGATGGCATCGCGTGCGATCACTTGGACTTTCTTCTGCATACGTCTTGGCTCCTTGCCGAGTAACCATGCCGCGACGGGGGCCGCGGCGGGGGCACACGATGCTGCTGGCGACGGAGGAGGTCAAGGGCCAGCCTTGGGAGAAAACGCGATATAGATGAAATAGTTACGGTCAGGATGGCAACGGGCTCCTGCCCGCCCATACTGCCCGCCGCCGGGTGGACTTTAGTTTCCGGGTGGCCTGCCGATAAGTAAGGCGAGACCACCAGAGGGGAGCGACCCATGAGCGGACACCATTGCCATCGTTGTGGGTCGTCGTTGCATCCGGGGGCGATGAAATGCTCTGGGTGCATGGCTGGAGTGGTTTACGGGGCCACCGCCGCCGAGTTGCGCCGCGCGGCAAAGATCGGCGCGGGTGCGGTGCTTGCGGTGTGGTGTTATGTGGTGGCGTATTCGTTGCCAGCAGTCGCCGTGGGCCTGTCGGCAGTCGTGGTGGCCGGCTTGATCCTTCGCATGACCGCCAGTCGAAGCCGCGCCCACCTTGTGCGCACTGTGGTTGCTAACGGGCGTCCCTAAGGCTTACGCGGTTCGATAGCCGGCATTTTGAAAAGGTCGGGCGAAATTTCGCCCGTATCGACTGATGTCACCGTCCACTTCATTGGCCGTCCCGACATATCCTTGCCGTCGTAGCCAAGCAGCAATCCGGACGCATCGTCGATCCACATCGTGCCGCTGTCCGTCCCATCGGGGCCGGTGTGGCCAGCAGCGATGAAGCGCCAACGCGTAGCGGCGTGGCCCGCCACAGTACTCCGATCGCCTTTGGTGCAGCTGCCGGAAAAATCGGCGCACGGCCTGTCGATATTAAAGAAATACTTCCGTGCCGACGGACCATTGCCCAGTGGCAACACCACGCGCGCCTTCTCATTCACCAACCAGCTGGCGCGGGCCTTCCCGTCACGCAGGATGTAATCGGTCTGGCCGCCATCCTGGAATTCCAGGCGCGTCATGTCGCCCTTGATGTACACGACCTCAGGCAGTACGCGTGAACCGCCGACAGCAAAACCTGCCCGTAGGGTTGCGCCACTGGCGACTGCGCGGATCGTGATGTCCTGGGCGCTCGATGCCATGGCGATGAAGAATAGCAACGCCGCGCTTGCCCGGGACCATTTCATTTGGCGAGGTTTCCCGAATCGTAGATGGGCGATTGCATGCGCACCTCTGCCGTCGCGACGATGGGAATGCTGTAAACGGTGTGCCCTTCGCTTACGGTGTAGACCGGATCCGGGCCCCGGAATAATGTAGCCGACACCAGGCGGTCGATCACCGGCACGATCAATGGATAGTTGTAGGTCACGCGGATCTTCAGGATGTTGGCATCCTGCACGTTCATGCCACTGCCCTTAACGGTGGTCGGACGAAAATTCAGTGAATCATTGGGAATGGCCTGGCGTCCATCCCACTGCGTTTCCTTGAAGTCGTTGAAAGCCGCCGCCGTCGGGCTGATGACCTCGATCTTGCTGTGGAGCGGCGCCTCAAGCTTTGCCTTGACGAACGCTTCCAGGGTGTGGGTCGGATCGGGCGAAGCCGTGGCCGTAGCGAACAGGGGCGTTACACCACGCGCGAGTCCTGTTGCCATGTCGGCCTTGGCCGCTCCATGGAGGGCTCCCGCGCGCGCCGCTTCAAGTGCCGCGTAATCGATCGTGGCCTTGGCGCGGTAAAACAGGATGGCCTGGAACAACCCCAGCAACAGCAACCCGAAGCTCGCCAGAGACAGCAGGAATTCGACCATCGACTGGCCGCGTTGCGCTTTCATGGTGACTTCGTCGGCTGGGTGATGATCACGGGCTCTTTTGCACGCGCCGTGGGTGCCGCCGGCGACGTCGTCGGTGTGGCGGACGAGTCATCAATCGCGGGACCTTCAACAGGCGCAGTCTGCTTGGGAACCTGGTTGATGGTGGTTAGTGCGTTGGCAATGCGCTGGCTCGATGCCTGCACCGAATCCCCGGCACGCGCCAACCGGGCGCTGGAGGTAAATGCCGCCCGTGCCTGACGCAGGCGAATCACGCCGAGGTTGTGCCATGCATGGGCATTGTTCGGATCGCGCATGATGCTCTGGTTGTAGGAGCGCACGGCAAGCTCAGGTTGCCCCGATCGCACATATGCATTGCCCAGCATGTACCAATAGTTCGGGTCATCAGGAACGAGCTTTACCAGCTTGCCGTAATCGCCCGCGGCCTGTGCATCGCGGTGTGCCTGGTAGTCCTCCGCAGCCTGTTTTTCAAGCGACAGAACCTGACTCAACTGGCCAGGACCGGCGGGCTTAGGGCTCGATGCCGTCGGCCCCGAGGCGCAACCGCCCAGCATCGCCATCGATGCCAACACGAATCCGAATCCGATCAATATGCGCGCCATGCCAGGGTCTCTCCAATCACGGGAACAAGCCGGTCGAGCGAGCCGGCGGGAAGCTCCAGGGTCTTGCGCGCCTTAGCACGCGACGCGCGCGTGCGCATGGGGGCAAGGCCGGCGCAGACATCCACCACGCGGTCGGACCGGTCCAGGAACACCAGGTCGAGCGGATAGCGCATGCCGAAGGTATGCACGCTACCGCACGGCTCGATCAACAGCCCTTCGCCGTCCTGCAACGCGCGGCGGCCAAGCAACCCACGCAGCCGCGTCCACGGATTGGCCGCGCGCCAAACGCACTGCACCACGCAAGCTTCGCCACGGTAGACGGCGCCGGTCTTCACAGAATCCCTTCCTGCTTCACACGCAGGTAAATGAAAAAACCCAGCACGATGAATACCAGTGGGAAGAAGAACATGATCAACGGCGCCATCATTTTCACCGGCGCCTCCAGCGCGAGCTTCTCGGCGCGAAGAAAACGCTCCTCGCGGCGTTGGGCCGCCTGCGCGCGCAACGTCACGCCCAGGCTGGCGCCCACACGGTCGGCCTGGATCAAGGTACCGGTGAAGCTTGAGATCTGTGTCATGTCCATGCGATCCGCCATGCGACGCAGCGCCTCGGCGCGCGGCAGGCCCGAGCGCAGGTCACGCAGCAGACGAGTGAACTCCTGCGACAACGGACCCTGAGGCCCCTTATGCGTGGCCTGTTCGATCGCACCGGTGATGTTCATGCCCGCCTCTACCGTCATTACGATGAAGTCAAGGAAGGTGGGCAGGTCCTTCACCACTTGGCGCTCGCGTTTCTTGCGGCGTTCGCTAAGCCATAAGTCGGGGTAGAAGTAGCCGGCGGCGGCGCCGAACACGATGCCGGTGAGGTATGCGGTGAACCCTGTCCGATGCAGCATTGCCATGACAAGAACGACAAAGACGGTCACCAGGCCGGTCGCTGCCGCACGCAAGCCAAAAAGCTGCTCGGGGCTTAAAACGAAGTCCTGTCCTGCCGCCTGCAGGCGGCGATGCGCCGGCTCCAATTGCCTGGGTGTCAGGTGAGGGCCCAGCATCACCGTGGCAAGGTTAACCAGGGGCCAGATCAGTCGGATGCCGAACGGAAGCGGGTCCTGGTAGTTGCGGTCTTGCTGCGGAACCTCGCGCATGAAGCCGTAGATGCCCCAAAAGGCGAGGCTTGCCGCGCCCGCGGCGCAAAGGATGAGAAGTATGAGCATGATGGTCATACGTCGATGCTCATGATTTTCCGGCACATCCGGTAACCCAGGAATTCCATGACAACCGCCAAAGCCATGACACCCCAGCCCAGCGGCGTGTGATACAGCCCATACATGGTGTCGGGGTAGGCGAAGGTCAGGAACGCGATGATGCCCACCGGCAGCAACGCCATCACAATGCCCTGCAATCGACCCTGCGCCGTAAGCGCACGAACCTTGTCTTCCATGATCAGGCGACGACGGAGGGTATCGGCAAGCGATGCCATGCTCTCGGCAAGGTTGCCGCCGATCTCGCGCGAAATATTCACTGCCGAAACGAACAACGTGACGTCCTGGATGGGTACGCGGTCGCTGAAATGCACCAGCGCTTCGTCGGATTTAACGCCCATGCGCTGCTCACGCAAGACCAGCGAGAACTCCTGGGACAGCGGAGGATCCAGATCCTTGGCCAGCCCTTCCATCGCTGGCGCGAAGCCGAGGCCCGCCCGCATGCTGCTGGCGATCATCAGCAAGCCGTCAGGCAGCTGCGCCTGGATCTTGCGGATCCGCCGCTCACGCATCCACACGTAGACTTTCCGGGGCAGGAACACAATCGCTGCCAGGGTGAAAGCTGCCAGTACCGGATTGCCGAAGAAAAACCACACCAGCAGGGGCACGATCACGATGGCGCCCACATTGAATTTGAACAGGGCCTGCGGGTCCATGAACATGAACATATCGGCTAGGTTGAAACGCGCCGTCTCAGTGAAAGTGGTGCGGTAGCGCTCGGCGAACGAGCCGGCATTGCTGGCCACGAGGTACCCCAGGATGCTAACGGTGATGAAGACCAGGGCGATGACCGGCAGCATGCTCATAGGTCAGTCTTCCTGTGGCTTGAAGATGTTGAGGTCGAGGTTCACACCGCGGTTGGCCAGCTCTTCGTAAAACTCCGGCACGGCGCCTGTGGGCTTAAACTCGCCACGTACCCGCCCACCGGGGCCGTCCTGGTCGCGGGCGGTAAAGGTAAAGATGTCCTGGGTCTGGATGGTGCCGCTCTCAATACCCGTTATTTCGCTGATGTGGGTAATTTTGCGCGAGCCGCAGGGAAAACGGCGTTGGTGGATGATCAGGTCGATTGCCGAAGATATCTGCTCGCGCACCACCACCATAGGCAGGTCAACGCTCGACATCAGCACCATCACTTCCAGGCGCGAGAGCGCGTCGCGCGGGGAGTTGGCGTGCGCCGTGGTCATAGATCCTTCATGGCCGGTGTTCATCGCCTGCAACATGTCCAGCGCTTCGCCGCCTCGGCACTCACCGACCACGATGCGGTCCGGACGCATGCGCAAAGCGTTACGCACGAGGTCGCGGATCACGATCAGGCCCTTGCCCTCCAGGTTGGCAGGGCGTGACTCCATGCCCACCAGGTTCGGCTGGTTGAGCTTCAGCTCGGCGGCATCCTCGATGGTAACGATGCGCTCGTGGTCGGGGATGAAGTTGGACAGGATGTTCAGAAGCGTCGTCTTGCCCGACCCGGTGCCGCCCGTGACCACGATGTTGCGTCGCTCGCGCACCGCTACGATGAGGAATTTGAGCATGTCCTCGTCGAGAGAGCCGAATTTCAGCAGGTCCTCACCGCCGAGCTTCTTCTTAGCGAACTTACGGATACTGATGCTTGGGCCACGCAACGCCACGGGAGGGATCACCGCATTGACACGCGAACCATCCTTGAGGCGGGCATCAACCATGGGCGAACTTTCATCGATGCGACGACCCAATGGCGCCACGATCCGTTCGATCACCGCCAGTACGGCGGCATCGGAAGAGAAAACCACCGGCGACTCGACGATCTGCCCCGCCCGTTCGATGAAAATCTGGTCCGCACGGTTGACCATCACTTCAGTCACGCTATCGTCGTCCATGAGGTCTTCGAGCGGCCCCAGGCCAATGGCCTCGTCAAGCACTTCCTTCGCCAACCGGCGCTTGTTGATCGATCGCGGTATGTCGGTGAATTCCCGTTCAATGATGTCGTCGATAAGTTCCGATGTCTTCGACCGCAGTTCAGCGTCGTTCATGCCCCGTACGTCCACGCGGCGAAGATCCATCTGGCGCACCAGAGCGGCGTGGACGCGCAAGCGCCACTCGAGCATGTCCGGGTCGCGTTTAACCGGACCGGCAAGGTCTGTCGATACCGATGGCGCCGGGCCACTGATGGGCTCGTTGCTGGCCGCATCCTGTTTCTTCGGAGCCCTGTCTTCGGATACGGCGTTCGAGCCCTCGGAGAGTACCCGCAAGCGATAGGCACCGATGGCTACGATGTCTTCCTTGTGCAGGGGTCCGTGCACCGAGCGAGCTTCCACACGCTCGCCGTTGACCGTCACCGGTGCACGGCCGCCCAGAACCTCGATGAAAACGCCATCGGGGCGAACGCGAAAAGTGGCATGGTCGCCGGCAATGTTCCAGCCCTGAAGGATCACCAGGTTGGTCTCACTCTTGCCTACGCCGCACTCGTCCTTGAGGCACCGCACTTGGCGGACATCACGGTTGGCGGTTTCGATCAATACTTCGAACATGGTTTTTTCCGGTTTAATCCACGATGTCGGCGCCGACTTCCTGGTGGAACTTCTGGTTGAGGTCGTCGCTATGCTTGACGAGGTCCTTGTTCTTCTGGCTCTGCGCATCGATCACGTACGGCGTGACGAATACGACCAGATCCGTGCGGTTGGCCTGGAAACTGCGCGAGCGAAATAGTTCGCCGAGGATCGGGATCTGTCCCAGGCCCGGCATTTTGTCCAGGGTATTGCTGGCATTGGCGTCGATAAGCCCCGAGATCACGATGGTTTCGCCTTCGTGCACATTCATCTCGGTGTTGGCGCGGCGAGTGATAAAACCTGGATAGGGGCCCACCATGACCGACGGATCAATTTTGCTGAGTTCGGTCTCAATCTTGGCCGAAATATCGCCATTGGCATTGACCAACGGCTCGAGATGCAGCTTGATGCCGTAGTCCTTGTATTCGACGGTGGTGGTGCCGAGGGTCGAACTGGTCGGAATGGGAACCTGGCCGCCGACAAGGAAATCAGCAGAGCCACCACTCTTGGCGCTAAGCTGCGGCGTGGCCAGTTCCCAGGCATTACCGGTCTGCATCGCCAAATTGATCCTCGAGCCGATGGTGGTGGCAATTCCGAAATAGCTTGGTGTGCCGGGGACGTGCAGCGGGAACTTGTCTAGGTTGGCAAGCCCGGGATCGGGCGGAATGACGCGGAAGTACGGATTGGTCTGCCAGTCGTGCAGCAAGCCGCCACCCGGGCCCTGGATCTGGGTATCCCATTTGATACCGATGTCATGCATGGCCTTCTTGTCGAATTCCATGATCCGGACTTGCATCAGCACGGTCGGCTTCATCGCCACTGGGTCGGCCGAGGTCAGGTTGATTACATCGGGGTAGAGCTTGTGTATCGACTCGACGGCTGCCGCCTGGCCGGGCGACAGGTTTCCGCCAGTCACCACCACGTTGTTGCCGGCGACACTTACGGTGAATGCAGGATCATTGCCCAGCATTTGCCGTACGGATTCCGCCATCTGCTCACCATTGCCCGCCGTCACATGCACCGAGACGCTGCGCTGCTCACCGTTGGCAAGCCATAGCTGTATCGAGGTGTCGCCGGCACGCTGCCCTATCAGCACGAGCTCGCGGGTGCCGACGTTCTTGACCTCGAGTGTCTTGCCATCGCCTACCGCGACGCGCTTGATCGGGCCGGGTGCGCTCTGCACCAGCGCTTGCCCCGCGTACATCGTGATGTGGTCACCGATCGGTGGCGACTCTGCCTGCAGCGGCAATATAGCTCCGTAGCCCATGGCAATGACCATCAGTCCCTTGGAAATACGTCCCATCCAATGTGTCTTCGCCATGTGTCAGGTCTTCGTCCCAATGATGAATTCGATACCGGAGCCCTTTCGCACTGGGGTCCCGACCTTCAGCAGGTCGGCCTTGCTAAGGGATTGAAGGTTGAATGGTTCGTTGTTGCCGGACTTGCGCAGCATCACGCGCAGCTCGCCAGCCTTTCCGGCCATTGCCACGCGCTGCGCGTCCTGCGGCGCCAATTCGAGGGTGACATTGGAGAACCCCGTTGAGCCTGAGTCGTTCCCCTGCACGCCACGAGCGCGCTTGCCGGTGGCCAGTACCGCCACGTTGCTTTGCAGGGGCATCAGACGGGCCTTTTCTCCGTCGGAGACCAACAACAGGATGTCCACATGATCACCGGGGACCATCAAGCCGGAAATCGAATTGTTGTCATCCACCTGGATGGTGTAGGCGACATCACCCGGATTGATCACGTTGGAGAAATGGTCAGTTACCAAATCCACCGCACTTGCACTGAAGGGAGCACCCTGGGCGACATCCGATCGAAGTTGCTGACCGACATAAGCTTGGAATTCGGCGGGGTGGATGGCGTCGGCGGGAATGAAATCCAACGGTACTTCGCGCGCGGCGACATCATCCGCCTTGATGATGTCGCCTTTCTTCATTGGATGGGACGGAACCACTACGGTGGCCGTCTTGGTGTTGTTCACCGGCGTGCGGGCAGCCACTTGTTTCTCGACGTAATTGACGGCCAGGAAACTTGCAAGGATGCCAAGCACCACGGCGATGACTACGAACATGAGATTTCGATTAACTCGTGCCACCTATCTCTCCCCTGTTAGAACCACGACACGGATAGCGCGTAGACAAAGCTGGTGTATGCATCACGTATGGCCGTCACCAGCTGCTCGATTGCATTGGGGTTGACCGCCACCAACACCAGCACCAGCATCAGCGCGCCAATGGAATATTCGACCATGGCCGCGCCGCGCTGGCGCCGGCGGCCGGCAACGCAAGCGACGAAACGCTTCTTCATGGCACCGCTCCATTACCCATCACGTTGACGACTATTTCCGAATCCGGGCCACGGCGGGTCACCGCCAGGGCCAGGTGGGTATCGCCGTTCTCGTAGTCGACCACGCAGGCCTGGGCATCGGCATCGCACGGTGCGGGTTGCGCGGTTTTCCAGCCGTCAGCCAGCAGGTGATCACGGAAGTAATTCATGTTCTGCTGCACCGACAGGCCGTTGCTCATTGCCAGCGTGCGTGCGGGCGTTGCATCGTCGGGGTAGACGATATCGTTGCTCACCACGGTGTTATCGGGATGGGGAATGCCTCGTCCCAATGCAGGCGTTGTAGCACTGTCGGGCAGATGGACAATGCCGATCGTGCCTTTGCTGCCCGAGCCCTGCCCGCTCACCTGGATGGTCACGTAATAGTCGCCTTCGCGATGACCAATGATGCGCGTGGCAGGTGTAGTGTCGACGATTGCCTTGCCCGGCCACATCCGGCGGTAATAGTCGACGATGGCGTCGGCCGACTGCGTGGACTGGAACACGCGGGTTCGCATGTCCAGGCCGTTGAAAATGAGATGCGAGGCAGTCTGGGCCGACTGCGTGCCCTCGGGCACGGCGGGATCAGGCCACGCGGTAGCCATGGCGCCACCCGACGCCAGAAACAGGCAAAGCCCCAGGACGGCGCGCATGTCAGGGCTTCTTGCCATTGGGTACCAGCTTGTCTGCAGGCACCACATCGGGCGCCGTCTTGCCGAATGTGAAGTTGTTGAAGCCCGGCGTGATGATGTCGTCGATGAAGGGGATCTTTCCAAGGATGTCGACGATATCGGTGATGGCGCCATCGAAAGTGGTGCCCAGGGCGTCCGAAGGCACCAGGGGCCGGATGACCGTGCGCACCATGCGCTTGTCGGTACTGGTGGCGTCGCCATGGGCGTCTTCGCCGTTGCCGGCTGCATTCCAGGTATCTGCCAGAAGCACTGTGCGGCCCGGGAAGTCCAGGTCCATGGTGTCCAGTGGATCGAGGAACTTGGCCGCGCCACCGGACGAATTGGTGATGTGCTCGGTGCGCGCATGGACCTCGGCGGTGATCAGCCCATTGTTGTCAGGCGGGAATTCGCCCAGGCCAATCGATTTTGTGACCGCGCCAATGGCGGCGAGCACTTTTTCCGAATAAGCCGGCGAGGCCGAATTGGTATAGGTATTGAGCGTGACCTTGTTCGATAGCAGGAGATCCTTCCCGGCGAAGGTCTTAAGCATCGGGTCGGCTAGGGTGTTGGCCGTTGTGACGTTCTTCAGCGATGCGTCGGTCTTGCCAAACTGCAGTGCACGGATTCGCGTCTGCGCGGTATCTGTGGAAGGCATGCCGCCGGTGGTGGCCACGATGTGTGGACTGACTGCAGCGTCCCAGGCCGACGCACGGGCCGCTTGCATGGCGGTGGAACGCACGTGGATGTACTGCCCCAGCAACCACACGCCCAGAAAAAGCGGCACGATGGCAATACAGCAGATCGCCACCTCCGGGAGGCTTTGACCGCGTTGTGAACGGGGACCACGACTCGTCCCGCGCATGTTGGCAGATGCAATAGCCATCACCCCCTCCTGGTGGCAGCGCTCAAGGCGCCGATTTACTGACTACGATATTTTTTGGAATCGAGAACGCGTTCGGATCCAGCGGCTTGCCGACATCGAAGCGATCGGTGTCGAGCGTCCAGCTGGCGCCTTTGCCGGATTTCGCCCACAGCACGACCGTGCCTTCCTGGGACATGCCATCTTTCAACGCAATGGCGCCGTTGGCCGAGAAACCCCACGGGCGACCTCCCGTCCAGACACAGACCTGCGCACCGTTGGTGTCCTGCCAGATCGAACATTTCGCGCCATTGGCCATGGCATCGCCCATTTTCTTCCAGCCCATCTGTGCACCCTGGGCGGCCAGTTGCGCATCGTCTTCCTGGATCGGCCCACCGGCATCGGACGCCATGTCCTGCTCGTTGCCGGTCTGTGCCAAGCCATCGAAGTCTGTCTGTTTGCCGTTCGCAAGGATGTCCGTGGAGTCCTTGTGCTCGAGCTTGAACTGGCAGGTACCGTCGGTTCCCAGGTGCCACTCCTCGGTGTGAATGGCATGGCGGTCCGGGGCGAGCCAGGCCTCGTTGTGCACCCGACCGACGCGAGCGACATCTGCCGGTGCAAGCGGACGAATGTTGCCGCCGGCCTTCTGGCAATCGGCGAGCATCGTGCGATAGGTGGTCTCCTCCTGCGGCTTGTTGTCGGCCGACATGTAGGAGGTCTGGTCATAGTGCACGGTGTAGTCGGCGACCTTTCCGCCGGCGGAGCCGCCTGTGTCGACTTCGCCCTGGGCGTCGTGCGAACAGGCGGTCAGCGCCAGGGATGCGATCAATGCGATGCGGGCGGGGCTGAAATTCATGCGGTAATTCAGGTCCTAAAGGCCAACAGCGTCGGCGGCGAAGATCTCAAGCTTGGTGGCGTTCGGGGTGTCGATCAGACGCGCCTGCCAGTACGGGCTGAAGAGGTTGCCCAGCTCCCGATCGTTGTCGGTATTGCGCAGGAACAGCGTGGCCGGGCGGTCGAAGTAGACCTGCGCGCTGGCTAAAGCTGTCATCTTGTTGTTCTGGGTCTTGTCATGAGCTACGACATCGGGCGTGCCGCCCATGCCTTGTATGTTGTCGGCAGTACGCACGTCGGACATCTTCTGTTCCACCGCCACGGTGAAGTACGGACCCACGGCCAGTGCCTGGGTTTCGTCCTCGGGATTACTCGACGCATACGGCTGGATCGCCATCTTGGCGGCGGTATCCTCGTAGCTGTGCAGGCCCTGGTAGTTGGTGAGGATGGCGTCGTTGTTGTTCGGGTCGGCCGGATGCAATCGACCGAGGTTGCCGGCATCGCTGTTGTCGCGCGCTCCATTGAAACGGTCGTCGTGCTTTGCGTCGTAGCGGTAGGGCGAGGTCCAGCCGCGATCCTGGTCGATCAGGTTGGAGAATGAGGCTCCGTTCTGGTTCTTCACGGCTGCTGCGCCACCCCACGCCAGTGGAAGGTCGATCAGCGTGACGAGAAAGGGTTTGATTTTCACCTGCAAGGTATCCATCGCCGCCCAGCGGTTGTAGCTGATGAGGTCCGTTCCGCCGCGCTTATGCAGGCCAAGAAGGTCACCGTTTCGCTCGCGCGAAAAACCATCACGCGATTGCATGATCACGTTGACCAGGCGATCCGCATCGGCCGTGTGCGACGGATTGCTGCTGGCACTGGCACTTTTTGGCACCTGGTAAAGCTTGATGAATTTGGTATTTGCCGTGGCCAGCTGCGACTCAAGCAGCACCAGTGACTTGGCGTTCAGGCCCGCGGGTTTTTCGTTGGTCTCACCTTGCGCATTGGAGGTGTTCTGCTTAATCACCGTGTCCACTACTTTGGGGATATCGCCGATCTGTGCGTCAGCTGCGAAGCGGGCCGCATCGCTGTAAGCCACATTCGCGGCGCTGAGCAGACCGATGCCGAAGGAGAATCCGGTCTTCATGCCATTGCGGGCTGTCACCATGGCCTGCTTGGCTTCCTTCAACTCCGCGGCCATCTCGTTAAGGGCCACGCCCACCTCAGCGCCGACGCCCGTGATATCAAGGGCGATGCCGATGTCGTTGGCGGCGTCGGCAAAATGATCGGTGCCTGAAATGGCGAAGTTCATCCACGAATGCCAGCTCACCATCTGCGCGATGCAGACTTCGTTGGCCACCTGCGCCCGGTTGAGGTAGGCGATCAGGTTGTAGGTACGAGCCTCCTGCACGGCAGCGCTATACGCTGCGGCGTCGGCCGCGTTGTTGAGCTGGATCTTTTTGTTCACCGCCATGCCGGTGTTGAACAACACCAGCGCTCCCACCAGGAAGACCAGCATGCAAACCACTGCCAGCACCATGGCCTGGCCGCGTTGTCGCGAGGGCGGCATTCCTGTCAGTTGCAAGGGATAACCTCATGCGATCAGGGGAACGACAAGAGAGCCCCGCCGCACGCGACCGTCTGGCGGCCACGGCGGGCGGAAGCTCCGGCCAAGGCGCGTTTCTTACTTTGCGTCCTTGCCGCTGTTGTAGCTGGCCATATCAGCCTTCTGAGTGGCCTGCGACGACGCCGCGTCACCCTCGTTCTTGGCGTGCCCAATCGCGCTCGCACTGTTACCACCACCCACTTCCTCGGCCATCGCAGCAACCTGCGAACGCACGGCGCCGCCGAACATGCTGAATGCGGCGATCGCGGCAATGGCGATAAGTGCCGTGATGATGATGTATTCGGTCATGCCCTGGCCGCGCTGACGAACCTTGATGCCATTGCGAAGAATCGTGGTCTTCATGAATTACCCCTTTGCTGAGAAGGACACTGCTGTCGAGTGTTAGAAATTCCCCTAGCCCCCGCCCCGTTTGGCCACTTCGCAAACATGGTTACGAATCAGCTAGTTAGTTGTTAGCCGCATGTGCAATTTACGGTTAGATTGCGAAATGTGACCAACAGCGTCACCTTACGACAAAAATTGCCTTCGCCGGTTTCGATTATTTTTCAGTTGCTCGCTCTGTTCATATGTAGTTCATATAACACGTGAATTCTCTGTTTCATTACACCAACTTGCGGCATAATTACGTTGTTTATCAAAGTATTAGCTAGTTCGTTCGAAAGTGTTCAGCGGCGTGAGTTTGACGACTAGGTCTTACGTTCTAATAACGTTACCCGTGAAACTAAACAGTTTGTAAATGGCTATTACCCGGGGGTGAAATTATGAATAGGCTTGGTAGAACTTTTGCTTTGTGCTGCAGTTCCTTGCTTTTTATTTCGCTTTCAGCCAAGCCAACGGAGGTGAAAGGCGGCGCCGATCACCCGATGATCAAACGCTTCGCGGGATCCCAGATCGTCGGATACAAGCAGGTTCCATATGACGAAGTTGACTTGCCCGCCGGCAAGTCCGACGGATTGACTTTCGCGAGTACTCACGAGTCAAAAGGCAAGGTCACGCGTATTGCGTACACGATGCCGGCGGGCAAGACGGCTGCAGAAGTCATGGCCAACTATGTCGAGGCACTGGGCAAGGCAGGCTTCATCACGTTCTATTCGTGCAAGCCGGGAAATGCCGCAGATGGATGTGGCGGCCAGGCGTTCACGGCACTGTTTACCGAGCCCTTGCTCAAGGCCGATCCCGATCATCGCAACCAAATGATCCAGTCGCTCTATGCCAGCGACAACGTGCGTTACCTCGGCGCGGAACTCAAGCGTGGTGATTCCCAGGTTGATCTCGGTCTCATGGTCTCAGGTCCAGACGACAAGCCCGCTGGCGCGCTTTTAGTGGTGATCGACCACGGAGCCATGACCACCGGCCAAGTCACCGTCGACGCCAACGCCATGTCCAAAGGCCTCGCATCCGAAGGCAAGATCGCCCTCTACGGCCTCACCTTCGACACGGACAGCGCCAAGCTCACGTCTTCATCGGACCCCACGCTCAAACAAATGAGCGACCTGTTGCACAAGCAGCCGAGCCTGAAGGTGTACATCGTCGGCCACACTGACGACACCGGTGCGCTGGCGCACAATCTCACCCTCAGCCAGCAACGTGCCGAGTCCGTGGTCAAAGCTCTGACGACCACCTACGGCATTGCAGCAAACCGCCTGTCAGCCAAGGGCCTGGCATCGTACGCACCGGTAGCAAGCAACCACGACGATGCCGGCAAAGCCAAGAACCGCCGCGTGGAGTTGGTGGAGCAGTAAGCGTCAGGAGGCCTGCTTGCGATATAGCAGGTCGTGCCCTTCACGACGGGCGATGAAGCCGGTGACATGGCCGGCGGCATCGCGCTGGATGATCCTGCGCGTGCGTGGCTGACCCGGGGTGAACAACACATCGCGCACCTCAGCGTCCAGCTCCTTGGCCGCGCCGCCGTTGGTGGCGCTCTCCAGCCCACGCGGCGTGCGGGTGATCTTCACCGTGGCCGCCATGCCTGCGCTATAAGTGCCCACATACTGATCAAGGTCGGCCGCAGTCAAGGTGACCGCAGCCGGATCGTCCTGCACGGCAAGTGTCTGGCTGGCGATCATCTTCCAACCGTCTTTCTTGTGCTGCCAGGTCTCGATCGATTTGAAGCGGGCGTGCAGCACCACATCGCCCATGGTGAAGGTGCCATTGTCGGTGAAGCTGGTGACTGCGGTGTCGCCTTGCAACACGAAATTCCAGTCGCCCTGCACCAGTTCATTGTGCCGGCCTGCTGGCGTGGGCTGCGTGCTGGCCAGGATGTCGGCGCGGCTGGAAAGCTCGCCGCTCTCGTTCATGAATACGACTCGGTCGTCCAACAGTCGACCGAGCGTCGCGGCATCGCCACTGGCCGAGGCATCGGAAAACTGCTGCGACAGGCGCTTGATCTCCGCCTCGGGGCTGGTCACCGCCCAGACCGAAGCCACTGGAACGGCAAGCAAAAGCAAGACGGCGACACGGCGCATGAGGGCAATCCAAATGGGCAAGTGGCGGCAGCATGCACCAGCGGCCATCCCTTGCCATCCCGTACCGATGGCAGGGTGCCGACCGGCAGGGCCGGCACCTGTGGATGCCAACGTCAGAACCCGCAGTCGGTGAGCCCCTCATAGATCGACCTTCCGCCACGCGGCAACGGCGCGTGCAGCGCATTGCGACCAGCCAGAGCCTGGTAAAACTCACCGATCATCGTGCCCGGCACGACCGGCGACCTGCATTGCCAGATACGTCCATTCACCACGACCTTGCCCGACCCCTGGTCCACGTCCTGGTTGCTACCAGCGAACGTCCAGATGCATTCTCCCATCACTGCGTCGGCCACTCGCACCGAGCACCGGTAACGCAGGTGCTGGATATTGCTGTAGTCGCCTTCGCAAAAGGTGTCGCCACAGACGTCGTCGAAGTCGCTGGCTAGACGACGCTCGAGATCGTAGAAGGCATCCCAGCCACCTTCTTGGTTCGGGTAATCAATAGCGTCGATATAAACGGGGGCGGTTTCCGCCGCCGTCGATACATGGACTGACGTGGCTGACAGGGCCATGGCAGAAAGCTTGAGGAGAAACATGATGGCACTCCGTGGTGAGGAGCTGCCATCTGGCCATGCGCATCGAGCCCGCCATATCGGGCGTTGCTGCCAACCTGCGTGATCGCGAGTCGATGCCTATAGCTCGTCCCTGCCGAGAAACGCGTCGGCGATATCCAACACCATGCGCTCACTCCACCGGAGCGTCGTAGATCAGGTTTGGGGTGTGATCGTCCTTCAGCGTGAAGTGCCACCACTCCGGAGCGTAGTTCTCAAACCCTTCCGCCCCCATCGCCTTGAGCAACCGCTCTCTGTTCGCGTGCTGGACAGGCGTGGCACCCGGCGCGTCCGTGTGCGCCAGCGGATCGAAGAAATCGAAACCCGTGCCCATGTCCAGCGGTGCGCAATTCTTTCCGCCGTGGCATTGCATCAGGGTAAGGTCCAGTGTCGCTCCACGGCTGTGACCGGACACGGGGGCAATGTATTCACCCAACAACGCCGATTTCGGCACATTCGGGTAATGCACCGCCCGGGTGGATTGATCGGGACTGGACGCCCAGCGTACGAAGGCTGCCACGGCACGCGCCGGCCGGTAGCAGTCGAAGATCTGCAAACGCATATCCTTCTTCCTCAGGTCCCGCTCCACATGGGCCAGTGCCTCTGCGGCCGGCCGCAACAGGAAGCACTTCGGCGCGCGGTAACCATCCACCACGGCGCCGGTGAAGTTGTCCTTGCCGGCATAGTGGATCACCTCACCGATATCCGGAACGAGGCTACGGATGTCCACCAGGCCAGCACTGGCCGTGGTTACCGCCGGTGAAATCGCCGGTGGTGGCGATGCTGCCCACGCTGGCGTGACGATGATCGCGAAGAGTAGCGCCATCCCGGACACGCTCGAATGCCAAATCTTCCAGATCGTTGCTGAAGTCGCCATCGGGGTCCACCTCGGTCAAATACATCACGACGTCACTGACGACGCCTTATCCGGTCTGGCATCCATGGTCGCCGCTCGGGCAAAAAAAAGCGACCCGCAAGGCGCGGGTCGCCGGGGAAAGCGCTTCCTTAGAAATCCACCGATACGGTCAATTGGCCAAACCGCGGAGACTGGAAGCGCTGGGGCTGGAGGAAGGTTGAGTTCAGTCCGCCGACCGAGGTCTGCAGGTCCTGATCCACGCCCAGGGTGCGCTGCTGGTTGAACAGGTTATACACGGCGAACTTCACCCGCAGGTTGCTCTTTTCGGTGACCGGCAGGATGTAGGTCAGGCTGGCACCGAGGTTGTATGTCCAGGGCGTACGGTCCTTGCCACGCGGCGACAGCTGGTACACGCGATTCTCCGAATGCGGATCGTCGCAATCGGCCACGCAGATGTAGTAGCTGTGGTACACGGTGGCGTCAAAGGGGTTGCCCACGCCATAGCCGGTAATCGGGCTGCCGGACAGCACGACGAGGTCGGCGCCAAGCTGCCAGTTCGGGCTTATCGCATACGTGCCGCGGAACTTGAACTGGTGGCGATGATCGTTGGGCAGGTAACCGCTGCTGGTGTTCACATACGGATCGTCGAAATTCTCGGTACGGCCGGTATCGTCGAAGTCGGTGTCGGAATTGACCGGTCCTTCGGCATTGCCACGATTCCACGACAACACGTATGACGCATTGAACGCCCACTTGTCGTCCCAGGCACGGTCGATCTGGAACTCCAGCGAGCCGAAGGTGCGCTTGGGCTTCTTCCAGCCTCGCTGGCCCAGGTAGTTGCCTTCCGCGTCATACATGGCCCAGCCTTCCTTGGACGTGTCCACCGTGAGGTAGCCATCGGGTACGCCGTCGCAGTTGGTGTCGCCGTAGACGGTGACCTTGCTGCCCGGGTTGGCCATCACGTAACCGATGTAGCCGTCGCCGCCGCACTGCCGCGTTGCGCTGATCTCCATGTCGTCGATGGCGTTGTGCAGCTTGCGGTAGGTGCCGCTGACGCCCCACGACCACTTGTCGTTGATGGCCTGCTGAAAGCCCAGGATGGCCTCGTCCTGGTAGACGGAGTCCATGTTCTTGTCTACCTCCGAGCGGAGATCGCCTACGGTGCCGTCGCCCTGCGAGTCGTCTACCGGGCCAATCTGGGGGCCAAGGATGGGCACCGCATACGGAGATCCGTTCCGCTCGAGGATCTGGTAACCGTCAAAGCCATAGTAGGTGCGCTGGTCAAGCAGGCCGCCGGCCTGCTTGATGTTGATCACGTTGGCCACGGGCAGATAGTAGCGGCCGAGGTTACCAAATACCTTGGTGGTGCCGTCACCCTTCAGGTCCCACGAAAACCCAAGGCGCGGCGCCACCATGTTGTCCATCTTGATGTAGCTGCGGCCCGCGGCATCCTTGTTGTCGAAGGCGTCACGGCGCAGGCCAACATTAAGCAGGAAATTAGGAGTAATCGACCAATTGTCCTCCACGTAATAAGCGGAGTTGGTGGTTTCGAAGTTACCGCTTAGCTCGTTGCGCCGCGCGCGCACATAGGCGGTATAGCCCGCCGGCACCACGCCGCCATTCTCGATGGTCGCCCCGGGAGTGGTTTCATAGATGTTGTAGTACAGCTGGCCCGGGCCCGGGTAGTGCTGCAGGAAGTCCGACGTATCCACTTCGTGGTCGTAGCCGAAACGAAGCAGGTGATCACCCAGCGTCCATTCAAAGTCCGCCCTGCTCTGCTTGCGCTCATCGTTGCGTTTCTGCACGGCCGTGCTCGGGCTGCAGCCGAGGGGAACGCCAGGCGAATCGATGGCCGACACCGCGCGTACCGGGTTGCAGTCGAAGTCGCTTTGCGCACGGGTGAAGGCTTCGCGCTCGTTCTTGCCGTACATCAGCTTCATCGACAGGTTGTTGAGCAGGTAGCTGGTGTAGGTAAGCGCCCAGTTCCTGCCACCGGTGTCGCTGTAGACCTCGTCATTCTTGGGGCGGGTGGTATCGGTGTCGAAATCGTAGTTGTAGACCGATCCGACGTTCTTGTCCTTGTCGGAGAACGCCATGAACTCCAGCAGGTTCTTGTCGTTGATGTGCCAATCGATCTTGGTGCCCCAGAAACCGCTGTCCGTGTCGTTCAGGGTCAGCTGCGTCCCCTGGTCGTTGGTGTTCTGCGGGGTGTAGCCGCGCGCCTCGTACATGGCGAAGAAGAAGAGCTTGTCCTTGATGATCGGGCCTGACGCGAACACGTTCATTTTCGTGCGGGAGTAATGGTCTTCGCTGGAGGTGATGTAGCGGTCACCATCCTTGTCGTAGTGATTGTCGGCCCTCGCCTGCCATGCGCTGGGCTCGAAGGTCATCTCCACGCCGCTCTTGAATTCATTGGTGCCCGATCGGCTCACAGCGTTCACCACGCCGCCGGTGGTACGGCCGAACTCCACCGAGTAACCGCCGGTCTTGACCTGGAATTCCTGGTAGAAGGCAAACGGCGCCTCGGAAAACCCGTTGCGGTTGTAGAAATCGGTAACGTTCAGTCCGTTGACATAGAACGAATTCTCCGCCACCGACGAACCACCGAAGGAAATGCCACCGAAACCCGCGTTGCCCTTGTTCACACCCGGTGCTAGCAGCGCCACGGCCTGGACGTTCTGATCCACCGGTAACCGCGACAGTTGTTCCCGGCTGATGTTGGTGGCCGATTCGGTGGAGGTCACGTCCACCACCGATACCACGCTGGGCGCGGTCACCTGCACACCGGCCAGGTCCACCGCCTCGTTCTTCTCACCCACATTGACCGTGGTCGCGTTGCCCAGGCTCACCGTCACACCGACGGGCGAGCCTATCGGTTGACCGTCCTTGCTGCTTTCCAGCTGATAGTGGCCCACCGGCAGGTAGGAGAAGCGATAGTTGCCGCTACTGTCGGCCGTGACCGAGCGCGTCAGTCCGGTACTTGGATCGCGG